>JAQBAV010000001.1:0-2731 GCA_032126595.1 Candidatus Omnitrophota bacterium
GCATAAATATGCCGTCACAGTTTCATTAACCCGGCTGGTTTTTCCATACATATTTTTTCTTGGACTGGTAGCATATGCCAAAGGGGTATTGAGTTCCTTTCACTATTTTATTACTCCGGCGTTTGCTCCCGCAATACTTAATATTTCAATTATTTTGGCAATATTTTGGCTGTGCCCATTTATGGGCGTAAACGGACTCGTAGTCGGCATACTTATCGGCGGGTTCCTGCAGGTCCTTATGCAATTGCCACCCTTGTATTCCAGGGGCTTTAGAATTAAAGATGGTTTTAGATTAATTCACCCCATATCCAAAAGAATAGGTAAACTACTCTTACCTAGAGCTTTTGGTACCGCGGTTTACCAAATGAGTGTACTTGTAGATACTATCTTTGGATCTTTTTCATCTATAGTAGGGTATGGAGCGGTAGCGGGTCTTTATTTTGCGCAAAGACTTTTTCAGCTTCCCTTAGCCGTATTCGGTATTTCTTTGGCTACAGCAGTTCTTCCCAGGCTTTCGAAAGAAGCCGCTACGAATGATATGGGTAAGTTTAAGGACACGGTATCATTCTCATTAAGGACGGTTTTTACCGTTATGGTGCCTGCTGCCGTAGGACTTATGATATTGTCTAGTCCGATTATAAGGATTCTTTTTCAAAGGGGAGAGTTTACAAGTTATTCAACAGCGATTACATCTAACGCTCTATTCTTCTACACATTAGGACTTTTTGCATATGCCGGTATAAAGATATTAGTCGGTGCGTATTACTCTATGGGAGATACGCGTACTCCTGTAAAGACTGCCTCCTTTTCTTTGGCTGTTAATGTCATTCTCAATTTAATATTGATGCATCCATTAAAGATAGGCGGCCTTGCCCTAGCTACATCTATAGCTGCGATAACCAATTTTTCTATTCTTTATGTTTTATTAGTTAGACGTATTGGAGATATTGGAACTAAAATAGTTTTACGATCGTTTATAAAGATATGCTTAGCAAGCGCAGTTATGGGAATATTTTCTTTTTTTATGGCAGAAACACTACTACAGCCGGCGAATTCATATGGCATGAGAGGCTTGTGGCGGATAGGCGTAGTAGTTATTTCAAGCGGAGCCATGTATGCTATCGTAGCATACCTATTTAGAGTTGAGGGAATACGCAGGTTATGGGGCTTAATAGTAAAAAGATAAAGAAACTGCCTAATTCTCCCGGCGTATATATGTTTCTAGACGGGAAAAAAAGGATAATTTATGTAGGCAAGGCGATAAGCCTTAAGAAGAGAGTGTCGTCTTATTTTCAGACCGCCCGTCCTCGCGATACCAGGGGCGAGCTTCTGGTAAACGAAATAAAAGATATAGAAATTATAAAGACTGCCTCCGAGGCCGAGGCCTTAATATACGAGGCAGCCCTTATAAAAGACAATAGACCAAGGTTTAACATTGAGCTTAAAGATGATAAATCTTATCCATTCCTTAAGCTTACAGTAGGCGACGAGTATCCAAGGCTTTATTTAACAAGAAAAAGGATAAATGACGGAGCAGTATATTACGGGCCTTATGTAAATGTTAAGCTTCTTAAAGAGGCTTTATCTTTTATGAAAAAAGTGTTTCCTTTAAGGAGCTGCAGAAATCTGAAAAAAAAAGTTTGCCTTGAATATCATATAGGCCAATGCTTGGGTCCTTGTGAGGGGAAGATACTAAAGAAAGAGTATGATGAAATAGTTAAGTATTTAAAGATTTTTTTGGAGGGGCGCAAAGGCGATTTAATAAAGTCATTAGAGAAAAAAATGGCTGAATGCTCGAAACAAAAAGAATATGAAAAAGCAATAGCGATAAAAAGCCGCATACAGGCGCTTACTGCCATGCAGGAACTTCACGCACAGCACCAACAGCCTATTTTTGGGGAACTTGATGAACTTCGAAATGCTCTGGATATTAAAAAGACTCCCCACGTAGTAGAATGCTTTGATATTTCCAATATAAGCGGCACTCAGGCAGTAGGGTCAATGGTTTTATTTAAAAATGGAAAGCCCGATAAAGCTGGATACAGGAAGTTTAAGATAAAAAAAGTAAAGAATATAGATGATTATTCCATGATAAGAGAGGTTGTTAAGAGGAGATATCTAAAGCTGACCGAAGAAGGACTGAGCCTGCCGGATCTTGTTTTAATTGATGGAGGGAAGGGGCATTTGCGGGTAGCAAAAGACGAATTAAATTCTCTTGGCTTGGGCAGTTTACCTATAGCGGCAATAGCAAAGGAATACAATCATTTGTATGTAAGCGGCAGGAAAGAAGCTATAAGATTGTCTCCGGGGTCGCGCCTGCTGCTTTTAATACAGAGGATAAGAGATGAGGCACATAGGTTTGCCATACGGTACCACAGGTCCTTGAGAAGTAAGAATGTTTTTTACACAGAACTGAGAAATGTGAGAGGGGTAGGTCCGGTCACTGAAAACATGCTCTTAGATAAGTTTAAGAGCGTTCAAAGGATTAAAGGGCTATCATTCAAAGATTTACTGAAAGCGGGTGTGGACCAAAAAACCGCTGAATCTATTACAGATTATTTTAAAACAAAATTGTAGGGTTGAGGCTATAAAGCCTTTGTATTATAATGCGCACTAGGAGGTGTTTGTTAACAATGTTAGAAGAATTAAGAGAATCCATTCAATCCCTTGATGAGAAATTTGAAGAACTCAGGGAGTATCTTTGACTTCGCGAAAAATCAGAAAAGATTAG
>JAQBAV010000002.1:0-25256 GCA_032126595.1 Candidatus Omnitrophota bacterium
AAAAGAAAGCATTAGTAGCTTCCAGTAAGAAAAACTATGAAAATGTACAGAATGATGTGTATTATGAAGTAGAAGATATGTATTTTAAAATAACTACGTATAGAGATGTAATTTCACTTTATGAAACCGCCTTAATTCCTCAATCGGAACAGTCCTTTGACGCATCAAAAACCGGATATGAGACAGGAAGTGTTGATTTTTTGAATTGGCTGGAATCCGAGAGAGTGCTCTTACAGACAAGGTTAGCTTACTATAAATCAATAGTTGATTATCAGAAATCTATTGCCTATTTGGAGAGAGTTATCGGCAAAGATTTGCAAGGAGGAGAAAATGAGTCAGAAGAGCTATAGGTTCATAAATTTCTTAAGAAGTTTTATGTTGGTATTAATCATAATAGGCGTTGGCTTTTCAGCTGTTTCTTGCGGCGGAAGAGTATCATCCGAGCAAGAAGCAGTCAAAATTGATTATTACACTTGCGGCATGCATCCAAGTGTGAAAGTTGCGCCTGAAGAATATAATAAAGGTACAACAACCTGTCCGATCTGCAATATGAATTTAATTCCGGTATATAAAGAAGCGGAGCTGGATTCTACTTATTATGGTTGCGGCATGGAAGGCGAGGAGCATGTATTTTACCTTCAAGGGGATCATGAAGGGATGAAATGTCCGATTTGCGGCATGCCTCTTAAAAAATTATCAGAAGAAGAGGCCGATAAACTTAGAGGAGTTGTCAGTAAGGTTGTTATAAAAGGGGAGCAGGCAAGATTAGCCGGAGTTAAAGCAGAGCCTCTTAAAAAAATGCATCTATTTAAGGAAATACGGACCGTTGGAAAGGTTGCCTATGACCCACAGCTTGCCATAACCCAGGAAGAGTTGATCTCTTCGCTGAAAGCTGTGGACAAAATGGGTGAGGGAAGTATTCCGGAAATTAAAGAGCGAGCTATGAGCCTTGTGGAATCAGCAAGAAGGAAATTAAAACTGTTAGGTTTGAGCGCGGAGCAGATTAAAGAACTGGAAGACACAAGAGAAGTAGAGACAAGCCTTATATTTCCTGAAGAAAAAATGTGGATATATGGTGAAGTCTATGAATATGAATTAGGCTGGGTAAAAAAAGGGGAAAAGGTATTGGTCACGACGTCCGGTATGCCCGGAACAGAATTTCATGGCATTATTTCTTCTGTGAACCCTGTCTTAGACCCTAAAACCCGTTCCGTTACTTTTAGGGCTCAAGTTGATAACCCGGGCCTAAAATTAAAGCCTGAAATGTATGTTGATGTAGTCATTGTGAGCATGTTGAACTCAGACGGAGAGACGGAAGTTTTGGCCGTTCCAAAAGAAGCAGTGCTTGATACCGGTGTGCGTAAGATTGTTTGGGTTGATAAAGGCAACGGTGAATATGAGGGCCGGGCAATTAAAGTCGGGCCGGAGGCCACTGCCATGATAGATGGTTATGAAGGAAAGTTTTATCCGGTGTTAGAAGGCTTGAACGAAGGTGATCAAGTTGTCGTAAAATCGAACTTCTTGATAGATTCCCAGAGCCAGCTTTCAGGGACAGCCGCTTCTCAATATGGAGGAGCATTGGGCTCTAAAGAGGAAGATAAGACGGCAATGCCGCCGGGACATCAGCACTAATAACTTATAAACAAGGGAAAACTTATGATCAACAAAATTATTGAAGGATGCCTTAAGAATAGATTTTTAGTTATAGCTGCCTTTGTGTTTATAGTTGTGTGGGGTTATTCTTCGATGGTGAATACTCCTGTCGATGCTATTCCTGATATTGGTGAACTTCAAGTAATAGTCTATGCTGATTGGCAGGGCAGAAGCCCGCAAGATATAGAAGACCAGGTAATATATCCGTTAACAACTGGGCTTATGGGAACTCCTGGAGTAAAGGTTGTGCGTTCCACGTCAGCGTTTGGCTTTGGACTTGTAAACCTGATTTTCAAAGAGGGCACGGATTATTATTGGGCAAGGACAAGGGTTTTAGAAAGACTGGATTTCGCAAAGCGCGATGTGCCTAAAGATGTTACGGTCACCTTAGGGCCCGACGCGACAGCATTAGGGCAGATATTCTGGTATACAGTAGAAGGGGAAGGCTATGATCTAGCTGAGCTTCGTTCCATTCAGGACTGGTATATAAGATATCAATTAACGTCTGTTCCGGGGGTTTCGGAAGTTGCGTCTGTCGGTGGATATGTCAAACAATATCAGATTGATCTAGACCCTAACAAGCTTCTCGCCTACGGAATTAATATCCACGAAGTTATCAGTGCGGTTGAAAATTCCAATCTTGATGTAGGGGCGAAAGTTTTCGAAGAGGGTGGAGCAGAGTTTATTGTCCGCGGTATAGGTTTTATAAAAAATACCTCTGACATAGAAAATATTGTTATCGGCGCAAAAGAAGGCACACCCATTTACATAAAGAATATTGCCAAGGTCACGATCGGGCCGGATTTTAGGAGGGGGGCTTTAGATAAAGAGGGAAAAGAAGTTACCGGCGGAGTAGTTCTTATGCGTTATGGAGAAAATCCTCTCAAGGTGCTAAATAGCATTAAAGAGAAAATAAAAGAATTATCTGTAGGATTGCCGAGAGGAGTGAAGATAGTGCCTTTTTATGACCGTACAGGCCTTATTGGACGAAGCATAAATACATTAAAAACCGCTCTAATTCAGGAAATAATTATAACGGTACTCGTCATCCTTTTATTTCTTATGCATTTTAGGGGCAGTATTATAATTTCCCTAGTTTTACCGATCGGCATTCTTATAGCTTTTATTTTTATGCGTAATCTTCGCATCGATGCGAACATAATGTCTTTAGGGGGAATTGCCATAGCTATCGGCGTTATGGTTGATTCCGGGTGTGTGCTGGTTGAGAATATTTATAGGAGACTCACTCTAAGGCGGCAGGAAAAAGGAGTAGCGAGACTCGATGACCAGGAAAGGTTAGACGTTTGCACCGAAGGGGCCCAAGAGGTTGGAAAACCTGTTTTGTTTGCCCTCTTAACAACTATTGTTGGTTTTATACCGGTATTTGTTTTGACCGGCCAGGCAGGAAAACTTTTTAAGCCCCTTGCCTTCACAAAAACATTTACGATGGTAGGAGCAGCTATAATTGCTCTAACGCTTCTTCCCACGCTTTGTTATTATCTCTTAAGAGGAAAATTAAGGCCTGCAGAAAAAAATAAGATAACGCAGTTTTTGTACAAAGGGTATAACCCTACGATCAGATGGGCATTAAAGAATAAGAAGATGGTGGTATTATTCGCCATTATTGTTATGATCGTGGGATTATTGTGCGGGTCTTTAATGAAACAGGAGTTTATGCCGCCGCTTAACGAGGGTGACCTTCTATTTATGCCGGTACTTTTGCCGGGAGCATCTTTGACACAGGTAATGGAAGTCATGAAAAAACAGGATGTTATTATAAAAAATAAGATTCCTGAAGTTGAATGGGTTGTTGGGAAATTGGGCCGAGCTGAAACAGCAACAGACCCGGCCCCTGTAACAATGATAGAGACAATCATTCACCTTAAAGATAAAAGACACTGGCGCAGGGGAATGACAAGAGAGAAAATCATAAGCGAAATCCAGGAAAAAACAAGAATGCCCGGGGTAAGTCCTATAATGACTCAGCCTATAAGAAATCGAATTGATATGTTAGCTACGGGCATACAGACGCCTGTAGGCATCAAAGTCTTTGGACCAGACCTAAACAAGATAGTGGATATAGCCACAGAAATAGAGAAGGTTGTAAAGGGTGTAGAAGGAGCAGTTAGTCCGTATGCAGAGAGAACATCTAATAGGCCGTACTTTGAAATAGAAGTAGATAGAGAAAAAGCAGCGCGATACGGGGTCAAGGTTGGAGATGTCCAGCATATCATCATGACTGCTATAGGAGGCATGAATCTTACTACCACCGTTGAAGGAAGAGAGCGCTACCCTGTACGCGTGAGATACCTGCGGGAATTAAGAGATACTCCGGAGGCGCTTAATAGGATCTTTGTTCCAACTTCAAGCGGAGAGCAGGTCCCATTGGCGCAGATCGCAGAGTTAAAGAAGGTTCCGGGACCAGCGGTTATAAACTCAGAAAATACCGTTACGTATGCCAGGGTTTTTGTGAATGTTGACCAGAGTAAGGTTGGTCTTATAGATTTTGTAGAAAACGCCCAAAAGAGAGTTCAAGGCAAAATAAAATCAGGGGAAATTAAGCTGCCGACCGGGTATTTTATTTCCTGGTCAGGGCAATTTGAGTCTGAGATGGAGTCGCGTAAAAAACTCGTTCCGTCACTAGTAATATGTCTGGCAGTAATTTTGTTATTGCTATATATGGCTTTTAAAAAGTTCAGTATTTTGCTTATCCTTGCAACAGGGCTCCCGGTATCATTAATGGGAGGAACCATCCTGTTGTTCCTATTAGGGTTTAGATTCTCTACTGCAGTTTGGGTTGGTTTTATAGCTTTATTTGGGATTGCGACAGATAATGCTGTAGTATTATTGTCGACCTTGGAAGATCTATTTAAAACGAAAGCTCCCAAAACAATAGAAAGTATTCGCCAGACGGTTATAGAAGGAGCATTACTCAGGGTTCGTCCGGCTATGATGACCACAACGACCACCATTGTAGCTCTTATGCCAGTAATGTTCGCTACAGGAACTGGAGCGGAGATCATGAAGCCTATGGCCTCACCGACTGTAGGGGGATTAATTACCGCAACTCTTTCTAACCTAATATTGGTTCCGATGCTATATTGCTGGATGAAAGAAAGAGAGATAAAGCATAATTCTAAATAATATTTGAAGATATAGGCCAAAAACAAAACCTGTCTCATAAAGGCAGGTTTTGTTTTTATTTATGGGCATGGTCTGGTATAATGCAGACATGAAAAAAGAGCCAAAGAACTATGCATACTGGAAAAGCATTATAGCTGATTCCGAGAAAAGCGCCGAGTTTATGGCCAGGGGTACCGATCGCCAGAAAAAAGAGATCAAGAGAGTTTTTAAATATATGGAAAGCCAAAAGAAGTCTCAACAGGGTGATCTTTTTGGTGAAGAATTATGAAAAAGAGTCTAAAAGAGCTAAAGATAATACCGGGAGTCGGAAAAGAGATCGCCAAAGACCTTTATGATATAGGTATAAGGAAAGTAGCTGATTTAAAAGACAAAGATCCTGAGAAGCTTTATAATAAAAGTAACAGGCTTCAAGGGTGCATACAGGATAGATGTTTGTTATATGTATTCAGGTGCGCCGTGTATTATGCTTCGGAGACAAAGCACGAAGCGAGAAAATTGAAATGGTGGTACTGGAAAGATGATATTAAAAAGGCTTTCAGGCTTGCCAAAAGAGTATGAAGAGGAACGGGTATGAAGATAGTATTGTATATTTGTATGTTTCTGCTTGCAGTCGGGACGAACGTTAGTGCGGCCAAAGTAGATGAATCTAACCCTATGAGGAGGGAAATTATGAAAGCTAAAGCAAGACACATTTTAGTCGGAACACAGGAAGAGTGTGAAGACTTAAAGACCAGAATAGAAGGCGGAGAAGACTTCGGTAAGATGGCGGAGGAATACTCCAAATGTCCGTCCGGACAGCAGGGCGGGGACCTTGGTGAGTTTACTCAGGGACAGATGGTTCCGGAATTTGATAAAGTGGTTTTTTCTGATGAAGTTGGCAAGGTGCATGGTCCGGTAAAGACAAACTTCGGTTATCATTTGATCGAGATCACAAGCCGCACAGATTAATATAAGCCGCAATAAAATATGATAGAAGTCTACGACCTCACTAAAACATACGGGAAGCAGCTTCTTTTTGAAAAAGCTTCATTCAATATACTCCAGGGTGAGCGTATAGGGCTTGTCGGGCGAAATGGGCACGGCAAGTCTACGCTTTTAAGGATAATTATTGGAGAGGAGGCTTCTGACGAAGGAAGCAAGAACATTCCCAGTAATTATAAAATCGGGTATCTCAGACAGAGCATAGAGTTTACTGAGGAAACTGTTCTGGCTGAAGCGTGTAAGGGTTTGTCCTCGGAAGATGCCGAAGAAATTTGGAAGGTAGAAAAAATACTTATGGGCCTGGGATTTACAGAAGAAGATTTTAATAAATCTCCGGGCATTCTATCCGGCGGGTACCAGATGCGGATAAATTTAGCGAAAGTGCTTGTATCTGAACCGGATTTGCTCTTGCTCGATGAACCTACGAATTTTCTTGATATTGTTTCAATAAGATGGCTGGAAAGCTTTCTAAAGACCTGGAAGAGTGAATTTATTATCGTAAGTCATGATAGAAACTTTATGGATAGCGTGGTTACTCATATTGTCGGTATAAACAGGGGGAAAATAAGGAAGATTAAAGGCAATACGGGTAAATATTATTCATCAATAGTTAAAGATGAAGAGATTCATGAAAAAAGGCGTATCAACGAAGACAAAAAACGCAAACAAATAGAAGAATATATAAACACTTTCAGAGCAAAGGCGCGCAGGGCAAAATCTGTTCAGTCTAGTGTCAAGCGGCTGAACAAGATGGGGAAAATAGATAAACTCGAAAACATACAGACTCTTTCTTTTTCTTTCAATTCCGTGCCATTCCGTGCGCCGTCATTAATGGAAGCGAAAAAGATTTCTTTTTCTTATGACAGAGAAGAGCCGTATCTAATAAAAGGTTTTAGTCTTTTGGTTGAACGCGGTGATAAGATATGCATAGCCGGCGCTAACGGAAAAGGTAAGACTACACTTGCTAAGATGCTGGCGGGGGTAATGAACTCTGTTAAGGGAGAAATAAGAGTTAACCCGCAAGTTATGGTGTCGTATTATGAACAGGGCAATACCGCCAAGCTCAATGACGGTATGACCATTGAAGAGGAGATACTTTTATCTCACCCCGGGAAACATAAAACAGAGGTAAGGAATATATGCGGCGCAATGATGTTTTCCGGAGACGATGCACTCAAGAAGATATCTGTCCTGTCGGGAGGTGAAAGAAGTAGAGTGCTTCTGGCTAAGACGCTTCTCAAGCCTTCCAATCTTTTAGTCCTTGATGAACCCACGCACCACTTGGATATGGAATCATGCTCCGCTCTTTTTGACGCAGTCGAGAGATACGAGGGCGCATCGATTATAGTAACTCACGATGAATATTTCTTACATAAAGTAGCTACCAAACTGATTATATTCCTGGATAACCGGATTATAGTTTTTCCGGGTAACTATTCAGAGTTTTTGGAGCAGATTGGATGGGACACCGGAGATGTCCTGGATGTAGCAAAGAAGGCTGCGCAAGGAGTAAAACCTGCAGCATCTGGAAACAAAAAAGAAGAAAGAAGGCAGCGTGCGCAGGAATTAGCCTTACGCCGCGAAAAACTGGGACCTCTTGAAAAAAGAATAGATACCCTGGAAGCGGATATTGTTTCCGGTGAAAAGGAAGAAAAAGTTTTAACCGGTGAACTTGTAAAAAGTTCAGAAAAGCAAGATGTGCAAGCAATAACCCGGTTTTCTAAAGAGCTTAATGAGGTTAAGGTGAAGATCGATAGTTTGTATGATGAGCTTGATAATGTGATGAGTGAATATGAGAAGGTTAAAGAAGAACTAGAATGAGCTGTATGAGATGGCGGGTAATATGTTCGAGCTCAGACAGTCCTCGCTCCGACGGGCACCCCGTGAAACGGGGTCGCGAGGCTGCGGAACTCGCCGAACACACCACTCGTCATCCTTTAAGCTAATATATTACTGGGGAAATGGAGAGTATGTTAAAAGAGATATGTGAAGAGGCTATGTATGTAGGGATGGATATCGATCTTTCCGATTGCCACTATGGTGAGACGACAGGCACATCCGTTATTTCCCGGCCTACTAGTTATTATTATTTTCTCGCAGGCTTTGTTGCTCTTGAGGAGTGTGCGCAAGTCCTTGAGATAGGAACTAATTGCGGAGGCTCCATTATGTCGATCAGCAAGGGCCTTGATGCGGACGATATTACAGATAGGCGTTTAGTGACAGTGGATATCGCGCATAAAAATGAGGAAGGGCTTAAGGAATACCCGAAAGTTACAAGAGTGCATGGCGATTCTTTGAGCGGGGAGGTTGTGAAAAAGGTAGTAGGCTCTTTCAATAAAGAAATAGACCTACTTTATATTGATTCACTTCATGAATACGAACACACTAGAGAGAATATAGAAATTTATGCACCAAAACTAAAACCGCGTTATATTATCCTGGATGATATAAGACAGACCGAAGGTATGAAAAAGCTTTGGGGAGAATTGAAAGAAGAGTTTGGGTGTAATGCGTTTGATGCTTCAGAGAGCGCGAAGAGGCACGGGGCGGGGTTTGGGGTCATAAAATATAGATAATAGTTTTAAGAAAGGTGTATGTACCTCGGGACTCAGACAGTCCTCAGCCTTCGGCCTGCGGAACTCGTCCGAGACACATACACCTTTCTTTTTTGTTGCCCTGAAACTCTTATCGTCGGGGAGGACGGTGCTGATAATTCGGAAGGAAAAGCTACAGCTTTTCCTTCTTCTTGTTATGGGCTTGTGTTTATAAGATGCAGATAAAGGTTGGTATCGTACTTCGTGCTCGAACAGTCCTCGCCCCGACGGGCACCCCGTGAAACGGGGTCGCGGGGCTGCGGAAACTGCGCGCGAAACACACTATCAACCCTTTTCATTAACGAAACATTACGGTTGGGGGAGGTATAGTGATAATTCGGAAACGAACCTCACATGTTAAGACACCGGGGTTCGTTTTTCCTGGAATGGTTGGGGAGTGTTTTCCTTTTTATAGGGACGGTTCTAAATTCAAAGCTACATCCGTCCCGAATTTGAACTTACACTTGTCCCTGAAGAGAGGCTAATAGATCTCGTATTTTAAGAGGCGGCATTCGATATCACCGGTATAGAAGGGGATGCGTCTGGATGCCGTGAGGCCCACCTTTTTAGAAAGTTCCCGGCTGCCTGTAAAGATATAACCATCATACCCCGTACATTTCTTCTTGAAGAAGTCGCCGATATTTTTGTATGTGTCAGCTAATTTTTTAACCTCGCCCATGCGTTCGCCGTATTCGGGGTTAAGAAGTACAATTCCCTTGCCTTCGGGAATATCTGTTTCAGTGAAATCGCATACCTTAAAATCTATTAAGTGGTCAACTCCGCATGTTTTTGCATTCTTAATCGAAGCCTGAACAGCGTCCTCACTTCTATCTGTTGCAATTATTTTATAGTCAGTTTTTTTTTGGGCTCTTGCTAAAGCTTCCTTTCTCAAAGTGTACCAGTAATCGCTATTAAAATCCTTAAAGTGTTTAAAGGCAAAGTTACTTCTTAATAAACCCGGGGCTTTGTCCAGTGCGATCAAAGCAGCTTCTATCGCTAGAGTTCCGCTACCGCACATCGGGTTTACAAAGTGACTCTTGCCGTTATAACCGGATGCTAATACAACTGCCGCGGCAAGTGTTTCCTGCATGGGGGCCTTTAGGGGGAGTTTTCTGTAGCCTCTATCGGCGAGCTTGACTCCGGAAGTATTAAGATATATCCAGGCCTTGTTGCCTCTCCAGTATAGGTTAATTACAATGTTTTTCCTATCGGGTCCGGCGTTAGGTCTCCTGCCGCACTTATCTGTCATACGGTCGCATATAGCGTCTTTCAGCTTCTGATTGGCGAACATGGAATTTGTTATAGTGGGATTTTTTACTTGTGAAACTATCGAAATATATTCAGTTGGAGGAATGATGTCCTCCCATTCAATCTTAGAGGCCTCACGGTATAGTTCGTCGGGAGAGGAGCATCTAAATTCTCCAATATTAAAGAGAACATTATATGCGGTCCTGAGCTCAAGGTTCAGCTTATAAGTGTCCAGGAATTTTCCGCTTATGACAACACCTGTATCGTGCGATGATTCTATCTTATGGCCAAGGCCAGTGATTTCCTTTTCCAAAAAAGGAGAAATTCCCGTTGCGCACGTAATTAGTATTTTGCTTTTCTTAGTTAGACTCATATGTCCTTAGAGTATAGCGTAATTTGTTTATAATTTGAAGAGATAAAAACAATAGTGGCAGGCGAACTACTCCGTGCTCGGACAGTCCTCGGCCTTTGGCCTGCGGAACTGCGCGCGGAGCACTCCGCCTGCCACTATAATAAACCTAGAGATAAAACTTAATAGCACCTTTCTTTTTTCTGATGCACCCAAAATTCTCATCAAAGGAGGATTTTTATTTCTTGCTTTTGCAAACAACTTACCTTATTCTTAAAGACAATGATTAAAACTGACGACTTAACAAAAGGCTCTGTAGGGAGAGAACTTTTTAGGCTTACTCTTCCCATGATATTTGGTGTATTCGCTATTATGGCATTCAATGTCATAGATACGTATTTCGTGGCGAAGCTCGGCACAAAAGAGCTTGCCGCTATGGCTTTTACATTCCCCGTGGTTTTTGTTATTGGCGCCATAACTATGGGGCTTGGCGTAGCCGCCTCATCAGTAATCTCAAGAGCAATAGGGCGAAAAGATTTTCATCAGGTAAGAAGGCTTACTGTAGATGCTCTTTTACTTTCGGTAATTATTGTAGTGATCTTTATTTTTGCGGGACTGGCAACCATGAAAACCATATTCACAAGTATGGGGGCCACTAGCGATATCTATTACTTTATCGAAAAGTATATGAGAGTTTGGTATATAGGTGTCGGCTTTTTAGTTATACCCATGGTAGGCAACAATGCTATAAGGGCCTCAGGAGACATGGTAACGCCCGCAGTAATAATGACTGTTTCCGCTATTTTAAATACAATTCTCGACCCTTTACTTATATTTGGCTTAGCGGGATTCCCGCGTATGGGGATAGAGGGGGCCGCACTTGCTACAGTTATAACACGCTCGGTATCTTTAATCGTATCTTTGTCTGTCCTCCACTTTAGTAAAAGGATGCTGGAATTTTTTATTCCTACAATTAAGGAACTTATTAAGTCGTGGGGAGAGTTTCTTTATGTCGGCATACCTTCAGCGATTTCTAATGTACTTTTTCCGATTACGATAGGTGTGGTTACAAGGATGGTGGCTTTTTATGGACCGGAGGCGGTCGCGGGATTTGGAGCGGCTATGCGTTTTGAAGCATTTGCTCTAATTATATTAATGGCGCTCTCTACAGCAATAGTACCTTTTGTAGGGCAGAACTGGGGGGCAAAGAGATTTGATCGTGTGCACTTAGCCCAGAGAGAGGGGAACAGTTTTGCTTTATTGTGGGGAGCATTGTGTTTTATTGTTCTATATTTTTCAGCTAATCTTGTCGGCCGAATCTTTAGCGATGATCCCGGGGTAATTAAAAATATAGCAGATTATTTAAGGATCATGCCTCTAGGGTATGGGTTCGGAGGCGTATGCATGCTTACAGTATCTATTTTTAACGCCATAAATAAACCCATCAAAGGAATACTACTTAATGCGATAAGATTTTTTGTCTTGTATATACCGCTTGCATATTTAGGCTTTAAGATCATGGACATAAAAGGTATATATTTCGGGCTAGTATTAGGCAGTGTAATAGGCGGGGTTATTTCTATTGTTTGGATAAGGCATACTTGCAGAGCATGCGAGAAGTAGGTTATCTAGTAGCGGGTTGTGGCTTTGCAACTCTTCTTGGGGTATAATAACCTAGAAAATGGTTAAACATGGAGGGAACATGGAAGACTATAAACTGACCATTGAAGAAGCCGAGGAGTATTTGTTTGGGAAGTAATAGGCAATACGGGGAGTTATATGAATAAGCTGATTATTACACTTCTAATTTTTACGTTCCTACCAACAGCAGTCTACGCATCCACTGGTTATTATACTAGGGATGAGAAGGGTGTGATGCACTATAAAATTCATGACGAAGATTCTAGTTATGAACCGTCAAAGGATGTGGCTGGTACCAAAGAGGCCAAGAAAACAGTATATGCTAACAGACTTGATATGAAGTATCATAAAGAAGGGTGTAGATATTCAAGACGCACCGCAAATAGGATGACAGCAGAAGAGGCAATAGAACTGGGATATCAGCCCTGTCAGAAGTGCAGGCCGTAAATAAGAACAGGAGGGATGATGGAGATTTCTATACTTTTAGCAAAGATATTAGGACCGATGTACATTGTTATAGCGATAGGCATACTATTGAACATGAAGAATTATCAGACCGTTATGGAAGACTTTTCTCAAGAGCCGGCTCTGATTTACCTTGGAGGCCTTGTAGCTTTTATTTTTGGCATCATAATAGTGCTTTTTCATAATATATGGATGATGAATGGCCGCGTAATCATCACTATTATCGGGTGGATGGCTCTTATTAAGGGGGTTTGGCTAATCGTTTTCCCGAGAAGCTTAGCGTCTTCAGTGAGATTATTCAATAAAACCGGATTTTTAGCGGTAAGCATGGTGATAGTTTTTATTCTTGGAGCACTTCTTACTATAATGGGATATTTTCTAGTTTGATAGGAGGGGCAATATGGAGTTGGAAAATTTTATAATACCTTTGGGTGTGGCAACGTATTCATGTCTGGTCATATCAGTTATCACAGGACTGCTTATTTTTAAATTTCACGTAAAATGGATAAGTATAAAAATGCATATTCTTTTTGGAATTGCTACGCTTATTTTAGGAACTTTTCACGCAGGAATAGTAATATTTTTTTGATTGATAAGGAGAATAGCATGGTTACTAAGATTGCAATTGGTGCTGTGATAGGCGGAGCGATCGGCTTTGGGATGAACTATCTTTGTATGATGACAGGGGGAGCATGTCCATTAATGAAGTTTAAAATAGTCGCGATTTTTGTATGGGCGCTCATAGGGGCCGCGATAGGCGCTGCTGTAGGCAACAGATAAAGACCTAAATCTCTAAACAAGGGGGAAACATGAAGAAAATCAGCGTTAAAAAAATAGTTGCAGGCGTTGCTATGACAACTCTTGTAGCAGGGCTAGCGACAGGAGCATATGCCGGTGTTAGTAAGTCTTCTTGCGGCAAAGGTTCTTGCGGCAAGTCTTCCTGCGGTTCTAAGGGGGCTAAAATGGAACAGGCAGGAAAAGCGGGCGATGAGCATTGTAAGGAAATGCCAGGCAAAAGAAAACTTGGTGCAGGTAACGAAATTGGTTGCAAGGGCAAGAGTTCTTGTGGTAAAGGTTCCTGCGGCAGTTAATATCGCTGTTAAGTTAGAAGTTTAAGTAGCCCGTTTCATTAAAAAGCGGGCTACTTTCTTTATTAGCCATGAATAAAAAAACCATAATCCGTATAAACAAGATCTTTAGTAGATGCAGGTCTTTATTGGGAGACAAGGCCTGGGCCGAGATTATTAAGAATCTCGGTATAAACTTTGAACTTGAAGAGTTTCCGTCGTATATTGCCCAGCTTGCCAGGGAAGAAAAGGTCCCTAAATATATTTCTGAACTTGCCGCCTTCGAATGGGTTAAATATGCTATGTCTTTTTCTCCTCTAGGGGCAGGGAAAGATATAGAAAGAATAAAGATTAATCCCACCCTGGAGATATATGAACTTTCTTATGATTTTTCAGAGCTTTTTACATCGGAGGGTCCTTGGGGTGATATAAAAATAAAAAAGAATAAAGAGACAGTTCTTTTATGGCGCTCTCCCAAGACCGGAAAAGTAAACATTAAAAAAGCAGCCGATGATGATATGATCTCCATGAAAATAGCTATTGAAAATATAGCTACTAAGGATATCGTCAAAGAAACAGGATTATCTGTAAGCGATATAGATAATATGCTTCTTGCTAAAAGTGATGAAGGCATGATCTTGATGCCAATGTCCAAAATAAAAAGAGATCCTTCGTTTTGTGATGATATTGGAAGCATTCCAGACGAGCAGTTAAGGGCTGACATTTTCACAATACAATGGCATATCACTAATGTATGCGACTTACATTGCAAACATTGCTATGACAGGGATAAGCGTTCGCCTCTTACTTTAAATCAGGGTAAGAAGGTCTTGAATGATTTGGATGAATTTTGTAAGAAAAAAAATGTAAGAGGGCATGTTTGTTTTTCAGGAGGAAACCCGTTTCTTTCACCTCACTTTTTTTCTTTGTATAAGGAGACCGCTGAAAGAGGGTACTCAACTTCCATTTTAGGAAACCCCACAACAAAAAAAGAGCTCCAACAGCTAATAGACATGCAAAAACCGGAATATTTTCAGGTTAGCCTTGAAGGATTGGAGGAACACAATGATCTAATAAGGGGGAAGGGCTTTTTTAAGAAGGTGATTGCGTTTCTTGATCTTTTAAAAGAGATGAATATATCCTCAGCTGTCATGCTTACTCTTACAAAAGATAATATTAATGAGGTTTTTCTCCTTGCTGATGAGCTAAGTAAGCACTCAGACTATTTTACATTTAATCGATTATCTAACGTGGGGGAAGGAAAAAACCTTCTTCTTCCCAAGAAAAAAGAATACACCCAGTTTCTTAAAAAATATGTTAAAGCGTATAAAACTAACCCAATATTGGGTTTTAAGGACAATTTAATAAACATTGTTCTTGAGAAAAAAGGCGTTAAGCCTTTTGGTGGATGTACGGGCTATGGCTGCGGGGCTGCTTTCAGCTTTGCAACAATACTTCCAGATGGGGAGGTTCATGCTTGCCGTAAATTTCCATCGATTATTGGCAATATTCTTGAGAGCAGCCTGTTAGATATATACAATTCCAAAAAAGCCGGTAAATACAGATTAGGTTCAGAAGCTTGCAATAAGTGCTCATTAAAGCCTTACTGTGGAGGTTGCCTTGCCGCAACGAGCGGCGCAGGTATGGATATTTTCAAGGATGAGGATCCATATTGCTTCAAATAGCCCCCGATACCCATATTCTATTGACAAAACTTGGGCGAGTATTATAATAAAAATATTATATATAAAAGTGTTTCGTATTATTATCACTTCTACACGCGAGTCATGCATATCCCGTAGGTGAGGAAATTTCAAATCTAAACTTAAGGAGGTACTCAAAGTGGCTGTTTCAACAAAAGATATTCGCAATGTTGTCTTATTAGGACATGCCGGTGAAGGCAAAACAACTCTGGCAGAAAACCTGCTTGCAAAGGGTGGTACGATCCCTAAGCCGGGAAGCGTTAGTGATGGAACGACCGTTTCCGATTATAATGACGATGAAAAGACCCGCAAGAATTCCATAAGCCTCTCAGCTATGTCTTATGAGAAAGATGGAATTAAGGTTAATATATTCGACACACCCGGATTCTTAGATTATACGGGAGATGTAGCATCAGGTGTAGCAGCAGCCGATGCCCAGATTATGATGGTTGATGCCGTGGGAGGAACAAGAGTAGGCACTTCAAAGTTCTGGAAACTTGCCAGGGCAAAAGGCTTACCGGGACTTATTGTAGTTAATAAAATGGATAAAGATAGCGCTAATTTTTCTAAGACGCTTGCAAACATACAGACAGCGTTAGGTAAAACCTGTGTAGCGCTGCGTTATCCTAATGGCACAGGGTCATCTTTTTCAGGCACTGCAAACCTTTTGACCGGGGAAGGTATTGACGGCCTCCAGGGCGACGACAAGGCTAAGGCGGAAACTCTTTCCAACGCGATGGTGGAAGGTGTTGCCGAGTCGGATGATGTACTATTGGAAAAATACCTCGAAACCGGCGAATTGTCCCAAGATGAATTAAAGACAGCCTTCAGAAAAGGTGTAGTTTCGGGGAAGATTGTGCCCGTTGTTCCAGCCTCCGCTGAAAAAGGTATTGGCCTTGACGAGATAATGGATATTATTAAGAACTATATGCCCTCTCCGGAGGATGCCATTTTTGAAACTGAAGCTGAGGGTGAAGCGGAAGCTCAAAAAATTGAAGTTAAAACAGATGGACCTTTCGCGGCTCAGGTAGTTAAAACCATATCAGACCCATTTACAGGGCAGATATCAATATTGCGTGTCGTTAGAGGCAAGGCCGTTTCTAACGCGTCAGTTAAGAATGCAAATAAAGATGTTTCTGAAAAAATAGGGCAGCTTTTCTTTCTTCAGGGCAAAAAGCAGATACAGACGGATTCAGCTGTAGCGGGGGATGTAGTTGCTGTTGCCAAACTAAAAAACACAAATACAAACGATACTCTTTGTGACGACAAAAACCCCGTTAAATTAAAGAAGACAAGTTTCCCGCAGCCAGCTGTCAGTCTTTCTATTAAGCCAAAATCAAGGTCTGACGAAGACAAGATATCGGACGTTCTTGTAAAGCTTTCAGCTGAAGATCCATCATTTTTAAGCCTTAGAGATAAACAGACCCACGAACTTGTTATCTCCGGCATGGGCGACCTCCACTTAAAGACCATGATACACAGAATGAAAGATCGTTATGGCGTAGACGTTGAGATCGGCACTCCAAAAGTTGCCTACAAGGAAACTATTACGGGTAAGGGAGAGTCAAAATATAGACACAAAAAGCAGTCAGGGGGTTCGGGGCAATTTGCAGAAGTGTGGATGAGGGTTGAACCATTGCCGCGTGGTGAAGGCTTTCTGTTTGTTGATGAAGTTGTAGGCGGAACTATACCAAAACAGTTTGTGGGAAGTTGCGAAAAGGGTGTTTTAGGCGCTTTGGCGGAAGGTTTCCTGGCAGGGTTTCCGGCTGTAGACGTGAAGGTAATTGTTTATGACGGCAAAACGCATCCGGTTGATTCCAAGGATATCGCTTTTCAGATAGCAGCTGCTCATGCCTTCCGCGAGTCATGCGAAAAAGCTAAGCCGGCTCTTTTAGAACCCGTAATGAACGTTGAATTTATGGTGCCCGAAGAGAATATGGGTGATGTTACAGGGTCTTTGAGTACAAGACGAGGAAGAGTTCAGGGAATGGATTCTGAAGGTGGCATGCAGGTTGTCAAAGCTCAGATACCTCTTGAAGAGATGTATAAATATGCTAATGAGCTCAAATCGCTTACCGGCGGCAGGGCTACTTACACTATGAGCTTTTCTCATTATGATCCTGTTCCGCCTAACGTTGCACAGAAGGTCATAGCGGAAAACAAGAAAGAGCATAAAGCAGAAGAATAAGTTCAGCTATAAGTTATAAGCCGTAAGCTGTAAAAAATATAGCTTAAAGCTTAAAACTTATAGCTACGAAAAGATTAAAAAAAAGGGGCAGTATGTCCGGTCATTCAAAATGGTCTAGTATTAAACATAAAAAAGGCGCTGCGGATGCTAAGCGCGGAAAGCTTTTTACTAAGCTTATTAGAGAAATTACTGTTTCTGCCAGAGAAGGCGGAGGAGACGCTGACTCTAATCCTCGCTTAAGGCTTGCTATACAAAAGGCAAAAGAAGCTAATATGCCTGCAGATAATATTGATCGCGGAGTTAAAAAAGGTACGGGTGAGCTCGAAGGTGTAAATTACGAGAATGTATCTTTTGAAGGATATGGGGTAGGTGGAGTAGCAGTTATTGTTGAGGGTCTTACAGATAACAAAAATCGCACTACAAGCGATGTAAGAAGCATTTTCTCAAAACGCGGCGGGAATATGGCAGGAGCAGGTTCAGTAGCTTTCCAGTTCGAAAGAAAAGGTGTTTTCTTGGTTAAAAAAGAAGATGCCAAGGAAGACGAACTTATGACTGTAGCCGTTGATGCCGGGGCGGAAGACTTCAATACCGACGAAGATTATTACGAAATAGTTTGCGCTCCGCAGGACTTTGACAAGGTGCGCAGCAAACTAACTAAAAAAGGCGTAAAATTAGAATCTGGCGAACTTAGCATGGAGCCAAAGAATACAGTTAAGGTAGATGACATTGAAACCGCTACGAAGATAATGAGCCTGATAGACGAACTTGAGGATAATGATGATGTTCAGAATGTCTATGCTAATTTTGATATTCCGGATGATATTCTTAAGAAGATAGAAGAATAATAAATGGTTCATGGTTCAGCGTTCATAGTTCATCGACGAACCACAAACCACGAACTACGAACTAAATTATGAAAATACTCGGAGTTGACCCAGGATTAATACGTACCGGATATGGTGTAATAGAATCTGATGGTCCGGAAAAGATGAAACTTATTGAAGCGGGGATCGTAAAAACTTCTTCAGAAGAATCTATATCGGAAAGACTAGTCACTATTTATAAGAACTTAACCGATGTTATTGCCGAGCATAAGCCCGAAGTTCTTGTTCTTGAAAAACTTTATTCGCACTATAAACATCCAATCACATCAATACTTATGGGCCATGCAAGAGGCGTTATATGTTTGGCTTCAGGCGTTAATAATGTGCGGTTAGTCAGCTATCCTGCCACACGCATTAAAAAAGCAGTTACAGGTAACGGCGCCGCAGCTAAAACTCAGGTACAAAGAATGGTAAAGATGCTTCTCTCGCTTGATAAGCTTCCAGAACCCCACGATGTAAGCGATGCACTTGCCATGGCTATAAGTTATGTTTACATGGAAGGAGTGAAATGATATCTAGAATTAAAGGCAAGATAATAAAGTCTAAGATTGATGCCCTAAATATAGAGAATAATGGGCTTTGTTACGAAGTGTTTGTTCCGGCGGCTGTAATGAAAGCCCTGGAGAAAGAGAGTAGGTTAGACGGACAAGTTGAACTTATCACTTATCATTACTATCAAATGGAGCCTTCCAGAGGCGTACCTGTCTTAATAGGGTTTCAAAATGAGGTTGAAAAAGAGTTTTTTGAAAAGTTTATTTCTGTTTCAGGGGTAGGCCCAAAGGCGGCATGCAGAGCCTTGGCCGAACCATTTTCTTTGATAGCCGGCGCCATAGATTCCGGAAATGTTTCTTTTTTGAAGAGTTTGCCGGGAATAGGAGAGACAAGAGCCCGTCAGATCGTCGCAAAACTTCAAGGCAAGGTCGGAAAATACGGACTCATACGCGATGAATTGATGGGAGACGTTAAGGTAGATGATGATATAAGAGGTGAAGCACTAGAGGTTCTCCTGCAGCTTCAATATAAAAGAGGGGAAGCTGAGGAGATGCTTAATAAGGCGCTCGAGAGAGTATCCAATATAAAAACAAGCGAAGAGCTCCTAAATGAAGTTTATAAAGAGAGGATACAGAAATAGGTGATGAGTTGTATGGTAAGAAATAAAAAGAATGACAGGTTATATATTCGGCGCTCAAACAGTCCTCGCCCCGGTTTTATCGGGGCTGCGGAACTCGCGCCGAACACATTCCCTGTCATTTTGCACAATTAGCATCTTAGGGGAGTGAGCTGTTATAATTCGGAAACGAACCATATTATCAAGACAGCGGGGTTCGTCTTCCTGGGATGGTTGGGGAGTATAAATAAAAATACTGGTGACCCGGTGACTTGGCAACTGGTGACAACTTTTGACATGTAACTTGTGACATATGACTTTTGACTAATTAGGTGATAAATATGGAAAATAATAGAGAAAAATTTGTTGATGACGCTGTTAGTCCGGTAAGGAGTGCCGACACTGATGACGACGTGGTATTGAATTTATCATTAAGGCCAAAAGAGCTCAAACATTTTGTAGGGCAAAAAGACGTGGTTGACTCACTATCAATAGCTCTTAAGGCATCTGTCAAAAGAGATGAGCCCATGGAGCATTTCCTTCTTTCCGGGCCTCCTGGACTTGGAAAAACGTCACTGGCACATATCATAGCCAATGAAAGAGGCACCAAGATAACATCCACAAGCGGTCCCGCTATCGATAGAGCAGGGGATCTTATAGGCATCCTTACAAACCTTTCAGATGGCGATATTCTTTTTATTGATGAGATACATCGCCTTTCAAAGACCGTTGAGGAATTTATTTATCCTGCCATGGAAAACTATCAGATAGATTTTCTTGTTGATAAAGGGCCTTATGCTAAAACAATAAAGTTCAATCTTAAAAGATTTACTTTGATAGGAGCTACAACAAGGGCGGGGCTCTTAAGTGCACCCTTAAGGGACAGGTTCGGTATGTTTTTACATCTGGACTTTTATTCAGTGGAAGACCTTGAAGAGATAATTAAGCGATCAGCCCAGCTTTTAGGAATACCCATGGATGCCGAAGGCGCCAGCGAGATAGCGCGCCGCTCAAGAGGCACTCCAAGGATAGCAAACCGTCTTTTAAGGAGAGTGAGGGACTGGGTGGAAGTTAAGTCTAATGGAAGGATCACCAAAGACGCTACCTTTGATGCTTTGGCAAGCCATGGTATAGATGGGGCAGGATTAGATAAGATGGACAGGAAGCTCCTCGATGTCATACAAACTTCGTATAAGGGCGGCCCCGTGGGCATAGACGCAATAGCCGCATCATTGAATGAGGAGACGGATACAATCGAAGATGTTGTTGAGCCATATCTATTAAAGATGGGTTTTTTAAGAAGGACTTCGAGAGGAAGAGAGTTGACCGAAAAAGCCGTTGAGTATCTTGGAAAGAGCCCGGGGAAACAGGGGAAGATGTTTTAGGGGTATTTATTTTTATTTCATCCTCGCTAAAAACATGCGTGGATGACGATTTTGAATTTTCCTGGTGACCCGGTGACCCGGTGACTTGGTGACCCCTTTTGACATACGACTTTTAACTATTATGTTTCAGATTATTGGTAAGTATTTAGTTATATTTGGACTAGTTCTAGTTGCAATCGGGGGCATTTTTTATTTCGCCGGACGTCTTCCATTGTTTGGAAAGCTACCGGGAGATATTTTTATAAAGAGGGACAATTTTACTTTTTACTTTCCTCTTACGACATGCATTCTTATAAGCATAATTTTATCAATTCTTCTTTATCTTTTCTCAAAGAGATAACAAAACGTCCGGTAGGAATAGCGGCGGTAGTTTTTGTTATACTTTCTGTTCTTCTATTCTTTTTCTTTTTTCCGGTTATTTCTAAAAAAACCGAGGAACCCGTACTTTTAACCCGAGTAAGGATAGCTCACGATGAAAGCAACGTAAGAATTGTCTTGAATGATAAGTTTAGAGTAGAAGACATAAAAACCGGTGAAACATTATTGAGCGATATGTTGCCCGGAGGAGTGGTTAATGTTTCAAAAACCTCTGGTGGGATAGGCCTAAACGGTGAAACCTTTACCTCCGAAGGGGTTACTTTTATATTTGCGAGTACCGGAGGGGTAATAGTCAACGATATCCCCTATAGGGGAACGGTAGATATCGTTAAAAATAAGAAGGACCTCAATGTAATAAACATTGTAGACATTGAAGACTATATTAAAGGCGTAGTGCCGTGTGAAGTAAATCCTTTATGGCCATTTGCTGCACTTAAGGCCCAGGCTATTGCTTCAAGAAGTTTTGCGGCATATCAAACAATAGTAAGAAGAAACAAAGATTTTGATCTTACTGCAGATACTTATTCTCAGGTCTATAAAGGAAGATTAAGAGAAACCGCGAGAACCAATAAAGCCGTTAATGATACCCTTGGCAAAGTTCTTGCCTTTAAGGGCGAAATACTTCCAGGATATTTTCATTCATGTTGCGGCGGACACACTGAAGATGCTGCCGAACTGTGGGAACATAATTTAGAGCCCCTTAAAGGAGTTAAGTGTAAATGGTGTAGAGTATCACCACACTTTAAGTGGAGGGCTAGAATAAATAAAAAGGAGTTAGCCGAAAAATTAAATAAAGAAGGATATGATTTTAGCCGTGTAACCGGACTTGCCGAAGGCGCAAGAGATGCTTCGGGACGATTAGAATATGTTACCGTTGAAGATGGTCGGAAAAAAGAAGAGATCGACATTCTCAAGTTCAGAGCAATAGTTGGCAGGAGCACACTTAAAAGTGCAAATTTTCATATCGGCGGATTTTTTAAACCCTTTTCAATTAAGGGATTTGGTTGGGGGCATGGAGTAGGGATGTGTCAGTGGGGAGCATTCGGCCTTGCCCTAAGGCGGCGAAGTGCAGAGAAAATACTTGAGTATTACTATCCCGGGGCTGAGATAGTTGATATAAAGAAAGTGCTACCTGGTAGTTTGTAGTTAGTAGTTAGGAGTTTGTATCCGGTAATTTGATGAGAAAGTAAATATGAAATTAAAAGATTTTTATTATGAGCTTCCGGAAAAGTTAATTGCGCAGGAGCCTTTAACGGAGAGGGATAGTGCGCGACTCATGATTCTGGATAGAGGAAGCAGAGAAATTTCTGAGAGAGTTTTTAGAGATGTTTATGATTACATAAATGAAGGCGATTGCCTGGTTCTTAATAACACCCAGGTTATACCCGCCAGGCTCTATGGGAAAAGAGATACCGGCGGTAAGGTTGAGATATTTTTGCTGGATTCACAGGGAGAAGACCCAAGAGCCCTGATACGACCTTCTAAAAAGATCAAAGAGGGCGAGAAGATAGAGCTGGAGAACGGTGTAATTGCGACAGTGCTCGGCGAAGCTGACGTGGGAAGGTTCGTGAAGTTTGATTCTTCCATTGAGAAGGTTTTAGAAGGAGGCCACGTTCCTCTTCCGCCATATATAAGGCGCGAAGATACGGCAAGGGATATTGAGGATTATCAGACAGTGTATTCGTTAAGAGCAGGCGCTACAGCATCTCCTACGGCAGGCTTACATTTTACTAGAGACCTTCTGGATGCTTTTAGAAGAAAAGGCGTGATAATTGAACAGGTTACGCTGCACACAAGCTATGGCACTTTTGCTCCGGTAAAAGAAGAAAACATTAGAGACCATAAAATGCATTCAGAGTTCTTTGAGATGAACGAGAAAACTGCCCGTGTGATAAATAAGGTTAAAACGTCAGGTCATAAAGTTTTTGCTGTAGGCACTACATCAACAAGAGTTCTTGAGACATCGGCAGATAAAGACGGGAAGATAAGGCCCTTAAAAGGAAAAACGGACCTATTTATTACGCCAGGATATTCGTTTAAAGTGGTGGACGGATTAATAACAAATTTTCATTTGCCGGAATCTACCTTGCTTATGCTGGTAAGCGCGCTTGCAGGTAAGGATTTTATTTTCGAAGCATACAAAAAAGCCATTAACAGTAAGTTCAGGTTTTTTTCGTATGGGGATGCGATGTTGATAATTTAGGGTAAGATTGATATTTGACAGTAAATCATATGACAGCTCATGTATTCGGCGCTCAAACAGTCCTCGAATGGCAAACATTTTTGCCATCCTGCGGAACTCGCGGCGAACACATTCCCTGTCATTTTGTACAACTACCATCTTAGGGGAGTGAGATGTTATAATTCGGAAACGAACCATATTATCAAGACAACGGGGTTCGTCTTCCTGGGATGGTTGGAGAGTATAAATAAATGCTGGTGACTTGATGACAGTAAGATGTATGACAGCTCATGTATTCGGCGCTCAAATAAAAACATGCGGGGATAACGATTTTGATTTTTTCTGGTGACCCGGTGACCTGGCAACCGGTGACAATTTTTGACATATGACTTGTGACTTGGTGACCCGGTGACCCGGCAGCCGGTGACAACTTTTGACATATGACTTGTGACTTTTTAACATTGTGACTTTTTACAAGGAGGAGATTATGAAGAAAATGATGGGTTTAGTGATGATTGTGTTAGTTTTAGGTTTTTCTTTAAGTGCAGAGGCTGTTACTGTCCGGACCGAAGCCGTCTCTAGCGGTGTTTATGAAGATGGCAAGTATACTTCTACTAACGAAACTTTTACGGCAGAATATGATATAAATGAAAATGCGGGCATCGTAAAAAGGACAAAAGTTTTTGAGAGCACCCGCGAAGGCAGGGCGGATGCAAAAGCAGATTATGATATATCAAACATGATGGCATCGGAAGGCCTATCAGCATTTATGGTATCCAGGGAAAAAATGGGACAGAAAATAGTAACATCTGTTAGAGATATGGATCCTAATTCTGTCGAGATACTCATGATCGGTAGAGACTTTTACCAGTATTGTAATTCATTAAACGGAAAGTTTTACCTTGAATATGGAAATGTTATAAGAGAAGAGGAAGGAAGGTAGGAAAGTGTTTTTTAGACCCGGGAAAGAAAAATTTGAAGATATGACTAAGGACGAGCTCGTCAAGAAGATCGAAGAGCTTCATGATGAAATAGGATCCTCAAAGTTTGGAAAAACGGACCACAAATGGTTTTCTCTTATTGAGCATGCTCCCAATACGGTAGTGGTCATTGACCGCGACCATAAGATACAGTTTATCAATCATACTATTCCAGGGTACGATAAAGAAGAAGTGATTGGAACCGAGGTCTATAGACATATAGCTCCTGCTTATCATGGTGTTGCAGAGTCGATCATTAATCATGTTTTTAAGACCGGCGAGGTAAGCTCGTATGAGAACGAAGGGGCAGGCCCTTACGATGAGCACGCCTGGTACGAAGCGCAGGTGGGCCCGGTAAAGTCTGGCGATGAGATCGTAGCTGTAACGCTATTTATTACCGATATCACTTTACGTAAGTCTGTTGAAGAAGCTCTTGTGAGGAGTGAGGAACAGTATAGGATGCTTGTTGAAGGCGCTAATCAGCCCATTTTTAAGGTTAGGAAAGATGGAGAATTTTTATTCTTAAACACTAATGCTGCAAGTCAGTTGGGCGGGAAACCCGAGAACTATATCGGCAAAACTATGTGGAATGTGTTTCCTAAAGAGATTGCAGATTCACAGATGAATGACATTCGCAATGTAATCGACAGCGGGGAAAAGATGGTAATTAAGGAGGCCGAGTCGATACTTCAAGGAGAGAAAAGATGGTTTGAGGTATCCATACAGCCGTTAGAAAATAGCCATGGTGAATTAGATTCAGCGCTTTTAATAGTTACAGATATAAGTGAACGAAGGAAGGCTGACGTAGAGATAAGAAGAGAGAAAGAGTTTACCTCGAAGGTTATTAATGCACTGGAGTATCCACTTTACGTTATTGATGTTGACTATAAGGTAGCCCTTTCTAACAAGGCCGCTAAAAATAAAGGCATTGCCGAAGGCGGGCTATGTTATGAAATGACACATCACAAAAATGTCCCTTGCGAAGATTGCGAATGCCCATTGAAAAAAGTGATCGAAGAGAAAAAGTCAGTCCAGGTTGAACATGGACATTATGGCCAAGATGGTAAGAATACCACCGTGGAAGTTCATGCCGATCCTGTTTTTGATGATAATGGTAATGTGGTTCAGATGATAGAATATGCTATAGACATTACTGAACGCAAAAAGACTCAGGATGAACTAAGAAAACTGTCCTATACTGTAAAACAAAGTCCGAATATTGTAATGATGACCAACGATAAAGGCATTATCGAATATGTAAACGAAAAATTTCATAAGATTACAGGTTTTTCTCTGGAAGAGACTA
>JAQBAV010000003.1:0-6851 GCA_032126595.1 Candidatus Omnitrophota bacterium
CGCGTTGAAAGTCAACGCGAAGCTTTTATCCGGGATTGCCGTGGCAATCGCGTCAGTTATGGTTGTGTGGTTCAGCGGATCGGGGTTCAAACGTCATTTTTACATACATTGCATGCGTTATATCAAGCTTACCAACACCAATTAAATAACCTCCTACTATGCCAAAAAAATCTGCAAATATCGTTAAAAGCGGCAGCATAACAAGCAGCGCAATGAACCTTGGCACAACCAGATACTTGATAGGGTTAGCAGAGAGAGTTTCAAGTGCATCTATCTGCTCAGTAACTTTCATTGTGCCTATTTCGGCAGTGATGGATGCGCCGCATCTTCCGGCTACAATAAGAGCCGTCAGCACCGGTCCGAGTTCGCGCGTTAAAGAGAGCGCCACCAGTGAAGCTATATACATTTCCGCAGACATTTTCTGCATCTGATACGCACTTTGAAGAGCAAGAACCATGCCTGTAAAGAAGCTTATTAGAATGACTATCGGAGCACTTGAGACTCCTATCTTACTCATCTGATCAAGCACTTGCCATTTTCTAAAAGGAGGAATAAATATCCAAAAAAGAGTCTTCCCTAAAAGCACAGTCATGCCCCCCAGATAAGTAAAGAATGTCTTTACTTTTCTACGCATGAGGCGCAGGGCCCGCTTAACTGTTATCATAAATTTCAGTGCTAGATTAACTTTAATCATATTTAAAACTCAAGCTTATGTTCTACCCCAATAAAACTATCTTCTTCTTCCACACCCATCTTGAGGCTATTTGATTTATCTATCTTGTACCTAAACTCCACATCTTTCTCTGTGGACCTTCCTTCTTTTATATCTTTATCAACATCTTGTCCTTCTAAGACCGTCGCAACCGTGACTCTATCTCTATTTGCTTCAACGACGTTGTTGCTATCTTCCTTGGATATCTGCCAATCTTCCCAAACTGCTACTTTGTTGTCCGTATCAAATAAAAGGTTTTCAATAGCATTATTTTTATTGCTGAAGTCTATTTCACCGGTAATAACAATATTGCCTTCATTCTTTACTGCTCTGGCATCTGTTACCTTTATAACCGGATACTTGCCGCTTAGCGTAGCAAAAAGAGAATTAAATTCCATCTCTCCTAAGACACCTTCTTTTATAAATATCCTCCCATTAACATCAGCTGAATTCGCCGGACCTGATACTTCAATATTGCCGCTTAAGTCTCCCCTTAAACGCGTATTCGGATCATTTGCAAGCTTCTCAAGGGTTAGGAGATTTACCCTTTCCATTGATAGCTTAATATTCGATACATATGGCTCTTGTGTAGAAACTCTTCCCTTAAGCGACAACCCTTCTCCCCATTTAATCTCATCAATAACAACAGCTTTTTCATCGGCCAAAAAAGAACCTTCAGCTGAAAAATCCCAAATAGGCCCCTTATTAACTACAAGGTTTTGGGCCTTAAAACCAAATAAGGGTTTCTCTACATCGCTGTAAGTAATCCAGATATCTCCAATAATCTCTGTGCCATAAAAATCTACTTTGTCCAGCCTGGAATAAACTTCAACATCTCTATCGTCGCTTACAGCGGCTTCTATTGTGATATAACCCTTTTTCCCGGATACGGGAACAAGACCCATACTTAAAGACCTGTCTGAAGGGTCGAGAACTCCTTCTATTTTCATTCTTCCGTCCCATAACAGATCGCAGTTATATTTGCCATCGTCCTGCTTTATAAAAGCGCCCTTAAATGCTCTTTTTGTCCGATCGTTAAACAAAACCGGGGAGACGTGTCCAAGAACCTCAACTTTGTCGTGATAGCTATCGAAACTTATAAAACCTTGAATAAAAGGGTTTTTTTCACTGAAAAATATAGCTATATGTTTTAGTCCTTTTTTCTCCTTTTTCCAAAAGTGTGCCTTATTCAGCAATTCCCACCACAACCTATAAGACACCTCCATTCTATCAACTCTAAAAACTTTATCGCCCATGTCTTCGCCTGTTCTGAATGACACATTCTGAAGGACCATGTCTTTAAAGATGCCGCCTTTGACCTCGCCTATGCTTACACTGAACCTGTTCCCCAGGAAGGCGGCAACCTGATCCTCGGCAATGTGTTTTGCCCAAAATGTTTCGCTGGAATCAGCAAAATATAATCCGGTCAAAACCACAGCTATGGCAATAAGCCTGTTTTTCCTATTCCAGTAAAGTTTTAATCCTCTCATTTCAATATTTCGAACTCTAGCTCTTCTTTTTCCTTGGGTTTTGTTGCTTCAATCTTATTTTTGTCCTTAAATGTTCCTGATAGTATTTCTTCAGCAAGAGGATTCTCAAGATATCGTTGTATGGTCCTTTTTAGCGGACGTGCTCCAAACACCTTATCAAACCCTTTATCGATGAGGAATTCCTTCGCTTTTATATCAAGTTCGAGGTCTATATTCTGTTCCTTGAGCCTTTCCTGAACCTCTTTCACTTCTATCTCGACTATCTTTTGAAGGTCTTCTCTTGTCAGACTTCTAAAAACAATAACATCATCAACCCTATTCAAGAATTCGGGCTTAAATGTTTTCTTCACCTCTGTCAAAAGACGCTCTTTCATTTCCTTATAATCCTCTTCCGCTTCCTGAGACTTGAACCCAATGGCTCCTACTTTCTTAAGAAGATTTGCTCCAATGTTAGATGTCATGATAACAACTGTATTCTTAAAACTGACCTTCCTTCCATAAGAGTCCGTAAGGCGTCCTTCATCAAGAAGCTGCAGAAGTATATTGAATACATCGGGATGAGCCTTTTCGATCTCATCAAGGAGAACGACCGAGTAAGGTTTACGTCTTACTTTCTCTGTGAGTTGTCCTCCCTCCTCATATCCAACATATCCGGGAGGTGCGCCCACCAGTCTTGATACATTGAATTTCTCCATATATTCAGACATGTCTATCTGTATTATGGCATCTTCATCTCCAAACATTATCTTGGCAAGCTTTCTCCCAAGAAGCGTTTTACCAACCCCTGTGGGGCCGAGAAAAATAAATGTACCGATCGGGCGACGCGGATCTTTTATTCCGGCGCGCGAACGTCTTACAGCATGAGATATAGCGCTTATGGCTTCATCTTGTCCGACAACACTGCCTCTCAGCTCGTTTTCAAGTTTTAAATATTTCTCGGACTCTTTCTCCTCAACTTTTACCAGCGGTATTCCTGTCCAGTCGGAAACAATAGTAGCGATATCTTCTTCATCCACAATAACTTCTTTCTGGGTCTGGCCGCTCTTCCATTCTTTCATAGCGCCTTCAAGTTTTTCCCTGGTCTTTCTCTCAGCATCGCGGAAGTTAGCGGCTTTTTCAAAATCCTGGCTCTTTACCGCTGCTTCTTTTTCCATGCGGTACTCTTCAATCTTTTTTTCTTCTTCTTTTAGTTCAGGCGGTATTATCATTGTTGATAATTTGGCCTTAGAACCGGCTTCATCTATTAAGTCTATTGCCTTGTCCGGCAGAAATCTTGCGCTTATATATCTGTCTGAAAGTGTAGCTGCCGCTTCCAGCGCCTTATCAGTATATGTGATCTTGTGATGGGCTTCATATTTATCTCTTAGCCCCTTTAGGATATCTACTGTTTGTTCAGCGCTTGGCGGATCTACCATTACAGGCTGAAACCTTCTCTCAAGAGCAGGGTCTTTTTCGATATTCTTGCGGTACTCATCAAGAGTAGTTGCGCCTATGCACTGTATGTCTCCTCTTTGCAAGGCAGGCTTAAGCATGTTGGAAGCATCGATGGCCCCCTCAGCCCCGCCGGCTCCAACAAGCGTATGTAGCTCATCTATAAAAACTATTACTTCCGGAGTTTCTTTTATCTCCTTCATAACAGCTTTTATTCTTTCTTCAAACTGTCCTCGATACTTTGTTCCGGCTATCATCATCGCCAGGTCCAGTATTATAAGTCTCCTATTGTGTAATATCTCCGGAACATCTCCGGAAACGATGTTCTGTGCCAGCCCTTCTACAATAGCCGTCTTACCGACACCGGCTTCACCTATCAAGACCGGATTATTCTTCTTGCGGCGGGCAAGTATTTGAATTACTCTCTGTATTTCTTTTTCTCTTCCGATAACGGGATCCAGCTTGTCCTGGCTAGCCATCTCGGTTAAATCTCTTCCAAATGAATCAAGCGCAGGCGTCTTAGTCTTCTTTTTTCGCTTAGCGTCCGGTGAAGCGATGGAATACCCTGGCACACTGGAGCCCAAAAGATTTAAGACTTCCTCTCGTACGCTTTTTAGATCCAGATCCATATTTAAAAGAACCTGACTGGCCACTCCCTCGCCTTCGCGTATAAGACCTAAAAGAAGGTGTTCTGTACCTATGTAATTGTGTCCCAAGTTACGGGCTTCGTCCATTGCAAGTTCAATAACTTTCTTAGCTCTGGGAGTAAACGGTATGTCACCTTCTACCGGCGTATCGAGCCCCGGCTGGACAAGTCTTTCCACTTCTGTCTTAATATTCTCAAAATCAAGACCTATACTGGTAAGAACTGCCGCCGCCACCCCCTCTCCTTCCTTAACTAATCCAAGCAACATGTGCTCAGTTCCTATGTAATCGTGGTTAAACCTCTTGGCTTCTTCTTTGGCCAGAAGAATAACTTTTCTCGCTCGTTCTGTAAACTTATTAAATGCTGGCATCTCCACTTCCTCCGTTTCTATAATTTACTATTTAACTTCAATTTCTCTTTTTTATTTTTTTTTGAATTCATCCTTTATTAAATCAGCCCTTTTTATGTCTCTTTCCCGCGGGCTTATAGGGCTCTTGTTTATTTTCTGAAGGTGCGCAGGCTGCATAAGTAAAAGTATTTCATTAATAAGCCCGGTATTTATGTCCTCTATAAAACCTAGGTCTATCCCCAGTCTTACGTCAGACAAAAGCCTTATAGTCTCTCTGGAAGTTATTATCTCTGCACTTTTAAGTGTTGCATACGACCTGGCTATTCTGTCTACCATCTCTGCATTCTTTTTGGTTTTAAGCGTATCTCTTGTTAGTTCTTCTCTTGATACTATTTTTTGTATGATCTTCTCAAGATTGTCCAGTATATCCATTTCGGAATGTCCCAATGCAACCTGATTAGATATCTGAAAAAAGTCTCCGGAAGCTTCTGTGCCCTCCCCGAAGAAGCCTCGCATGGTAAGACCAAGCTTAGATATTGCCTTGTAAACATTGTCTATCTGTTCAGTGAGAACAAGACCCGGCAAGTGGAGCATAACTGAAGCCCTTAGGCCTGTTCCCGTATTTGTGGGGCAACTTGTTAAATACCCGAACTTATTCGAATAGCTGAATGTTAGATAGTGGCTTAAGTCTGTATCTATCTCGTCAACTATGCGCCATGCTTCCATTATGTTGAGGCCTGACTGCATGACCTGAAGACGAATATGGTCTTCTTCGTTTATCATCATGCTTGCTATCTCTTTTTCTTCTATTACAAGCCCCTTATAGGTTATGTTCTTCATGTGTTCATGACTCATAAGATGCCTTTCAACAAGAAACTGTCTATCCAGTTCATTTGTATCTTTCATTCTTATGAGCATAGACCCCTTTAGGAGATTACTTCTTTTTACTGCTTTCTCTATCGTTTCAAGAGTTTTTTCTCTTTGAACATCGTTGGCCCAATTAAAGAAAACGTTCTCGTCTAAGTTTCTTGCCATTCTTACTCTTGTAGAGATAACAATATTAGATTTTGGGCCTTCTCCCTTTAGCCATTCGCATTCTTTGTAAAGAAGATCATTTAGATTCATTTTCGCCTGTTTCTCCCGCCATCTTTTCTTCAAGTTCTTTTATTCTATCTCTAAGCATCGCCGCTTTTTCAAATTCTTCCTGCTGTATCATCTGATTAAGTTCGTCTTTAAGCCTTTTAAGGTCTTCCTGCTCTTTGATCGTTCTTTCTCCTTTAAAAGGCATCTTTCCTACGTGCCGGTCCGATCCGTGTATTTTCCTTAAAAGCTCACTTAAATTCTTCCCGAACTTTTCATAACAGTCGCCGCATCCGAGCTTACCTTTCTTCTGGAAGTCATAGTAAGTCATTTCGCACCTCTCACATTTTGGGGAAGCCTTAACCTTAAAAGGTTCATCCCCTATTGCCGGCCCCATATCCATAAGCCCTGACAATAAATCAGTGAGTCCGAAATGAGATTGCATTTCGTCGCCTTTTTCTTTGGCACACTTTTCACAAAGATGAAGCTTGGAAACCTTATCGTTAATAACCTCCGTAAGGTGTACGGTTGCTTCAAGTTTTTTACACATATCACATTTCATTAATATTTAACCCCATCCTCTTTTACGGCCTCTTTAAAGTCGCTTAATAACTGTTTGGTTATGTCTCCGGGTTTTCCGCTTCCAATAACCTTGTCACCTACCTTTACAACCGGAATTATCTCGGCAGCAGTTCCGGTAAGAAAACATTCATCAGCCTGGAAGAGTTCCTCTGGGAACATTCTCTTAAACTCTGTTTCGATTCCTCTTTTTTCGGCAAGTCTTATAACCGCATCCTGAGTTACTCCCTCTAGTGCACCAATATCAGACGGAGGTGTTATTAGTCGTCCGTTCTTAACAATAAAAATGTTGTCACCGGTACATTCGACAACATAACCGTCAAGAGTAAGCATAAGGGCTTCCTCTGTTCCACCGTCTATGGCCTCTATTTTAGCCAAAATATTATTGAGGTAATTCAGAGATTTTATCCTGGGGTCAAGCGTAATAGGGTGATTTCTTCTTGTCTTTGCAATGATAATGGGGAGCCCATTTTTATAAAACTCCTCCGGATACAGCTTGATCTTGTCGGCTATAATAAATATTGTAGCTACAGGGCATTTTCTGGGATCAAGCCCAAGGTCTCC
>JAQBAV010000004.1:0-3615 GCA_032126595.1 Candidatus Omnitrophota bacterium
GAAAATGTATCTGCCATCTCTTTACTCCTGTCTGAGTTTACAGTTCACTCGATTTGTCCCGGCCGGGACCACAAACTACCAACAACTAACTTCCAACTACTTCCATTAATAATTCTCGCATACTACCTCATAATATGACTGCGGATGCAGGCATGCCGGACACTGCTCCGGAGCTTCCGGGCTTTCATGAACGTATCCACAGTTACGGCATTTCCATGCCACTGAAGCATCTTTCTTAAATACCTTGCTTTCCTGAATGTTCTTAAGTAGCGCCCTATATCTTTTTTCGTGATGTGCCTCAACCTTTGCGATCTCTTTGAAGGTCGTGGCTATATCCGGAAAGTTCTCTTCTTTAGCATCTTTCGCGAAATCCCGATAAAGAATAGTCCACTCTTCTTTTTCGCCGTCAGCTGCTGCTTCAAGATTTTCAGCGGTGCTGCCTATCTTTCCTGCCGGGTAAACCGCCGTGATCTCTGCCGGCCCTCCCTCTAGAAACTTAAAGAACCTTTTTGCATGCTCTTTTTCGTTCTCAGCAGTTTCAAGAAATATTCCCGCTATTTGCTCGTATCCTTCTTTTTTTGCGGCCGAAGCAAAATAAGTATATCTATTTCTTGCCTGAGACTCTCCCGCAAAAGATTTTAATAGGTTCCTTTCTGTTTTTGTTCCCTTTACACTTCCCATAATATTCTCTCCTTCTCTTCCTTATGCTTTCCATAAATTGTGAACTATGCAATACTCTCTCACTTCTTTAATGTCTTCTTCTTTGGTGCAAAACGAAGCTTCCGGTTTCATTCCCGGCTGTAACTCTACCTTCTGAACCTTATCTTTGGTTAAAACCTCAATAAACTTGATGTAATGTTTTTTTTCCATGGGATGCTCAACGCTTCCAACCTTTACCTTAACACCGCATCCTTCGCACCCGCACTCACATGAATCAGCTTTTTCGACTACAGGCACATGCTTTTCCTGGCCCTCATCTTTTGTTTTGGCTTCTAATTTTTCCATGGGCTGCCCACAGCAAACCAAAGCCTCTTCGCCTTCATGTACAAGCTCCACTACATTTCCGCAAATATTACATTTGTAAATATCTCTTATACTAGTCATCAAAACCCCCTCGTTTAAAAGTTTCAAAGTTATAAAGTCACAATGTTACACAGTTAACATTTCGCTGACTTTGTTTTTTATGCCGGTCAGCTCATTATCGTTCGGTACATACTGTACTTTTATGCCCTCAAACATCTTTGAACAGCAAGGCTTTAGGGCCTCTTCAATCTGTCCAACACTCTGACCTCCCCATCCATATGAACCAAAAGCTATCCCTGTTCTGTCTTTGGGTGCGAGTCCTTTCAAATAAGTAAGAAAAGACGCTACCGTTGGGAGAATATTATTATTCAGCGTTGGAGAACCAATACATATATATTGAGCGCTAAGAACATCTGTCATTATGTCAGAAATGTCGCTTGTTTTCAAACTTCTTATGCTAACGGGTATATTTTTCTCTTCAAAAACATCTTTTATTGCGTTTGCTACTTTTTCAGTAGATCCCCACATGGTGTCGTATATTATAACTGCTTTTTTGTCAGTAGTGTTGGATGCCCATTTTTTGTAAAGTTCAACTATTTGAGGTATATGTTTGCGCCATATTATTCCGTGACTCGGTGCTATCGTGTCAATATCAAGTCCGCCAATAGCTTCTAGCGCCACATTTACTTGTCTTCCGAAAGGCAAAACTATGTTTGCATAATACTTAGCGGTTTCCTCTTTAAGTATTCCCCAGTCCACTTCATCGTCAAATCTTTCTGAGGTGGCTATGTGCTGGCCAAAGGCATCATTAGGAAGAAGCAGCTTCTCTTCCGGAATATACGTCGCCATGGAGTCCGGCCAATGCACCATCTGCATTAGAACGAAATTCAAGTTTCTTTTTCCGATGTTTATAGCGTCTCCGGTATTAACGACCTGCATTTTCCATTCGGAAACATCGTAATGCTTACCAAGTCCCTTTTCGCCGTTAGGTGAAGTTACAAGTGTAGCATTCTTAGCGAGGTCCATTATCTTAGGGAGGCACCCGGAGTGATCCATCTCAACGTGATTCGATACAACATAATCTATTTTTGAAGGATCTACTACTTTTTTGACCCTCTCAAGCATCTCTTCATAAAGATAATGCTTAACCGTATCAACTAACACTATTTTCTCGTCAACTATTAAGTATGAGTTATACGTGGAACCTCTTTGAGTAAGATATCCGTGAAAATTTCTTAAACTCCAATCGATACCGCCAACCCAATATATATTCTTTTTTATTTCAATTGGTTTCATTTATATTCACTCCAACTGCACAAAAGGGCCACCTTTACAAAGTGGCCCTTGATCTTTGTTGTTATAGATTTTTTTCTAAAGAAGCTGGCTACTCTTTGCCTGTCTGAGGTGGTATAAAAACCCTGGCTGCCAGATCTTTGTCAATCATCAAGAGACCATTACCATCATTGCCCACAAGTTTAAATTTTTGTACAAGCTCGGTAGCATTGGATTCCTCTTCCACCTGTTCGGACACAAACCACTGCAAAAATATCTCGGTGGCATGATCGCTTTCACTCTTAGCCTGCGAGACGAGATTATTGATTAGGCCCGTTACTTTTTTCTCGTGCGCGAGGGTCTTTTCAAAAAGGTCAAGCACCGAGCTAAAGTCCTGCGGCGGCTCGTCAATAGCTTTTAACATTACCCTTCCACCCTGCTCATTAACATAGCCGTACAGCTTCCGGGCATGCGCAAGTTCTTCCTGAACCTGTACATTAAACCAGTTTGCAACACCGTTTAATCCCAGAGTAAGGGCATAGCTTGCCATGCCTAGATAAAAGTACGCAGAATATATCTCTTTATTTATCTGTTCATTCACGCTTTCTATCATTTTATTACTTATCATAGATGCCTCCTTTCTGGGTCAAGCAACCTCAAACTGGTCTTTTCCCGCACCGCACTCGGGACATGTCCAATCTCCCGGCAGTTCGCTGAATGCTACACTGTTATTTTCAGCAGGGTCATAAATATAACCGCATACAATGCATCTGTACTTTTCCATCTTTTCCTCCCCCGATTAATTTTATTATTACTGTTGTCACAGGATTTTTTTAGTATATACCCTTGACAGGAATTTATCTACATTTTTCTTGTAGAAAAACAGCTGGATTTTTCGTTTTATTCTCTTTACATTTATTTTTCAATAAGAGATGCTACGGTTATAGCTTTTAAATCCTTAGCAACAGATTTCTCGATCTTATCTATCTTCTTCTTCAGTACGCATGTCTTTACCCTGGGGCATACCTTTTTTTTTAAAATGTGCTCATCCAAGTGAAAAGGCCCTTGAAATGTCTCGACAATATCCAGGATATTTATTTTGCTAGGGGCGGTTTCAAGAACAAATCCTCCGCCTCTACCCTTGTGAGACTGCAAAATGCCTTTATGATTTAATGTTTGCAGTATTTTTCTTAAAAAAGGTCTCGGTATATCGAGATTTTTAGTGAGTTCAGTAACTGTGTGTATCTTATCCTTGTCAGCAGCCATACAAGTCAAAGCTCTTATTGCGTAATCTGAGTCTCTCGTTATAAGTTTCATCCC
>JAQBAV010000005.1:0-13783 GCA_032126595.1 Candidatus Omnitrophota bacterium
AAAAAGGAGTGGATATGATAAAACTACTCGTTGTTGACGACGAAGTTGACATCTGCGATTTTGTGAAAAATTTCTTTAAAGAAAGGAAATTCGAAGTTTTTGTGGCCTATAGTGGTAAGGATGCTTTAAGCATAGTAGAAGCCAGAGAGCCTGATATTATTTTACTGGATATGAAAATGCCCGAAATGGATGGACTAGAAACTCTTAGAGGTATAAAAAGATTAAACAAAGAGACCAAGGTTATTATGGTAACCGCCGTGGAAGATGAAGATAAAATTGAGGCCGCCAAAGATCTTGGGGCCATCGAATATATCAAGAAACCGCTTCTTCTTGAGCAGCTCGAAAGATCGGTTCTAATGATCGCCGAACAGCTTAGAACGGAAAATAAATAAACCAGGAGACGAGAATGATAGAAAGCAATTGGAGAGATGTACAGGATTGGCTTGTTGAAAAGGTCAAGAATTGCGATGGCGCCCTTATCCCTATGGATAATTTTGTTAAGCGTCAGGAGCCAGAACTTGACTATCAGGTTATCTTGGAAAGCGCTTCACGCACGATGATCAGGTTTAAAAAACCGGAGCGGCTTATACGTATGATCGTAAGGATCATTGATGAACAGGTAAAGGTTACCCATACCGCCATGCTTTTAAGGCCTAAAGGTGAAGATCACTTTACGTTAATCGATAGTAAGGGCGCAGAAGGCGTAAAGATCCCTGTGGGGTTTATACGGCTTAACCTTGAAAATCCTCTTATACGTATTTTTTCAGAAAGAGTAAATTTCAAACTATCAGATACTGGCGCGCTTGAATACAAGGACCTGTTGGACGCACTAGTAAGGGACAAAGATGTAAAATGCAACAAAGACCTTGCCGATCTTATAAATAAAACTCTAAAGCAAATGGAGTTACTCAAGGCCAACATTTGCATTCCGATATACTATAAAAAGGATCTATTGGGAGTTTTGGTTCTTGGTAAAAAAGTTGCGAATATAAAGTTTACCAGGCAGGAAGTAAGTTTTTTTACGACACTTGCTAATGATGTAGCTATGGCGATCATTAACAGCCAATTGATACAAGACTTGCAGGATAAGATCTATGAGGTTCACACTCTTTATGAGAGAGAGCACAGACTTTTTATCCATACATCGATTTCTTTAGCTGCAGCTATTGATGCCAGGGATCCTTATACCCATGGTCACACAGAGAGGGTTACTCAGTACGCCCTGGCGATTGCCAATGAACTTACAGAGATACCCGAGGCTAATCTTTACAAAAACTTTACCGAGACACTTCACGTTGCATCTCTTTTACACGATATCGGTAAAATAGGCGTTCCTGACAGTATATTAAATAAAAGAGGACCCTTAACCAAGGAAGAGTACGACAAGGTTAAGGAGCATTCAATAACGGGTGCGGCCATACTTTACCCCATACGCGAACTTGGGGATATAGCTGCTGAAGTCAGAGCCCACCATGAGCGCTTTGACGGAAAAGGTTATCCTGACGGGTTAATCGGGGAAGACATACCTTTTATTTCACGAATTATTTCTGTTGTTGACACTTTTGATGCGATAACAAGCGATCGCCCCTATCGCAATAAGATGAGTTCAGGTATTGCCTTGCGAACTATTGAAGAGAATTCTGGTACTCAATTTGATCCATCAATTGTAAGCGCATTTATGTCAGCATACCGGAAGGGTAATGTCCTGCACAGCGATTAGTCAGCGGTTGACATTACGCAGAGGGCCTTGCAGTCAGTTTTTGATGTATTTTTGAATATATGCTCCAGCGAAGCATCAAAATAGATGCTATCGCCTTGCTTCAAAGTATATTTTTCTTTTCCTATCGTTGCTTCAATTGCCCCGGACATTATGTAGACAAATTTTTCAATTCCAAGATCGTCAGCTTCTTTTTGTGTCTGGCCGCTTGGCTCAATTTTTAGCATAAGAGGTATAACCTTTTTATTCTGAGTCTTTGTTACTAAAAGTTCCTGTTTAGCTTTTGTTGTAGAACTGAAATATTCAGTTCTTTTTGTTTTGGGGACGCTTTCGACAGTCTTTGACGCGTCTTCTATATCTTTGTATAGATCCGTAAGAGATGTCCCTAACGATTTACATATGCTCTTGTGGGAGTCTAGTGTCCCCGTCATTTTGTCGTTTTCCATACGGCTGAGCGTAGCAAGCGCTACACCGCTTTTCCTTGCAAGCTCATCAAGAGTCATATGCCTCTCTTTCCTTAAAAGCTTTATTCTATTACCAATTTTCATATTTTCTCCTGTTAAAAGTCGTAAAGACACAAGGTCACAATGTCACAGGGTTATAGTACTCCATTTTTTATTAATAATCAAACACTTTTTGTATAGTTTGCAAAAAAAGTCGAATTTCAAGTTATATTTCGACTTCGTAACGCCCTAATAGCACAATGCCAAAATGCAACCTTCTAACCTTGTGACATTGCGACCTTGTACATTATATATTACTTATGCTACAATTGTAGCCTATGAGGAAGGACTATATTATAATCAAGGGCGCTTGTGAGCACAACCTTAAGAATATAGATGTACGCATTCCAAGGGACATTTTGTGTGTTATTACCGGACTCTCAGGGTCAGGTAAGTCCTCTCTTGCTTTTGACACTATCTATGCGGAAGGGCAGAGAAGATATGTGGAGTCTCTATCCAGTTATGCCCGTCAATTTTTAGAACAGCTTCAGAAACCCCAGGTGGAACATATTGAAGGGTTGTCTCCCACTATAAGCATAGAACAAAGAACCAGCGGCAAGAATCCAAGGTCGACAGTAGGCACTCAAACAGAGATATTTGACTACTTAAGGCTTCTATTTGCGAGAGTCGGCGTTCAGCATTGTCCGAAGTGTTCAAAACCCATATCAGGGCAAAGTTCCCAGGAGATTGTGGACGGGATAATGAAGTTTCCTGAGGGGACAAAGATTTTTATGCTTGCTCCTCTTGTTTCCGGCAGGAAGGGAGAGCATGTTGAGATAATGAAGAACGTTCGCACGGAAGGCTTGGTAAGGATCAGGCTTGATGGAGAGGTTATAGAAATAGGCGAGAGAATCCCAACCCTCAATAAAAAAATTAAGCACTCGATAGAGGCTGTAGTTGATAGGATTGTCCTAAAAGACGATGTGCGTTCACGTTTATCTGATTCCGTTGAGGTGGCGCTTAGTATGGGCAAGGGCACCCTTATTATTGCTCCGGGAGAAGGTGAAAAAGCGTTTAATGAAGACATTTTGTTCAGCGAGCAGAATGCGTGTATTGAATGTGGTATAAGTTTTGAAAAATTAGCGCCTAGAAATTTTTCTTTCAATAGTCCGTACGGAGCATGTCCATCGTGTAATGGGCTAGGCAACAAGATGGAGGTTGATCCGGAACTTCTCGTGCCCGATAAAGAAGAATCAGTTTTGAGGGCTGTAATTCCGTGGAAGCGTGGCGGCAAAGGTATAGTTCTTCATTACAGAAGACAACTTAGGCGCTTGGCAAGGTTTCATGGGTTTGATTATGACAAGCCATATGGGAGTCTTACGGCGAAAGAGAAACGCATGGTCCTTTACGGCGATGATGTTTCTGGATTCGAGGGAGTCATACCAAACCTGGAGAGAAGATTCCATACGAGCGAAAGCGATTTTATTAAAGAAATGATCAGCACTTTTATGTCGGTTCAGCCTTGCCCGACATGTAAGGGGCAGCGGTTAAAGGCGGAGTCTTGCGCGGTGTTATTAGACGGGAGAAATATCGCCGAGGTTACAACAATGGCTATCTCTCGGGCCAAAAAATATTTTTCTAATCTCAATCTAAATGAAATAGAAAAGCGTATAGCTCAGGAGATTTTGAAGGAGATAAATGCTCGTTTAGACTTTTTAATGAATGTGGGGTTAGGATATCTCACTCTCGATCGTAGAAGTAATACGCTTTCAGGCGGCGAAGACCAGAGAATAAGGCTAGCCACACAGATAGGCGCAGGACTCGTGGGGGTGCTTTATGTTCTCGATGAGCCAAGTATTGGTCTTCACCAGAAAGATAACAGAAAACTTTTAGATACACTTATAGCTCTGAGAGATCTGGGGAATACGCTGATAGTTGTTGAGCACGATGAAGCTACTATTCGTCAGGCGGATCACATACTTGATTTGGGTCCCGGGGCAGGTGAGCATGGAGGCTATGTCGTTGCGGAAGGAAGCGTTGAGGATATTATAAATAACAAAAAGTCTTTAACCGGCAGCTATCTTAGGGGAGACTTTAAAATAGAGATTCCTTCCGAGAGAAGGAAGGGCGACCCAAAAAGATATCTGGAAATTGTAGGCTGCCAAGAGCACAACCTTAAAGATATAAATGTCAAAATTCCTCTAGGGGTTTTTAGTTGTGTAACCGGAGTATCCGGCTCGGGCAAAAGCACGCTTGTTCACGATATTTTATATAGAGTTTTAGCAAAGAAGCTCTATAGGGCGAAGGAGACCCCCGGAAAATATAAAAAAATAAATGGCATTCAGAACATAGATAAAGTTATCGTAATAGATCAGTCTCCCATAGGAAGGACTCCCCGGTCTAACCCAGCGACCTATACCGGAGCTTTTGATCCGATTCGAATGCTTTTCAGCGGTCTTCCCGAGTCCAGAATGCGGGGGTATAAACCTGGTAGATTCAGCTTTAATGTTAAAGGCGGAAGGTGCGAAGCTTGTCAGGGAGATGGGGTTAAAAAGATAGAGATGCATTTTCTGCCGGATGTGTATGTAAAATGTCAGGTATGTAACGGAAAAAGGTTTAATGATCAGACGTTGGAGATAAAATATAAGGGGTACAATATTTCTGATGTGTTGGAATTAAGTATCGAAGAAGCTCTTAAGGTTTTTGAAAATATACCATCTGTAAAAAATAAATTGCAGACACTTTTTAATGTTGGTTTGGGCTATATAAGACTTGGTCAGCCTGCAACTACTCTCTCAGGCGGAGAGGCGCAAAGAGTTAAGCTGTCTACAGAATTATCTAAAACTGCTACAGGAAAGACTCTTTATATGCTCGATGAGCCCACAACAGGGCTTCATTTTGCAGATATACATAAACTATTAAAGGTTTTGCATACGCTTGTTTCTGCAGGAAATAGTGTTTTAGTTATTGAACACAACCTGGATGTTATAAAATCTGCAGATCATGTTATAGACCTTGGTCCCGAAGGCGGAGATAAGGGCGGACAAGTACTTGTTTGCGGAACTCCGGAAAAAGTAGCTAATCATAAGGGTTCATTTACTGGAACGTATCTTAAAAAGGCCTTGAAGGCATGATGTTGTTCTGCTAACATTGCATAACTATGTTAATCACGAAAAAAATAATAATTCTAATAATGCTTTTAATAGCCTTCACCGGACTTGCCAAAGCCGATGAAGATTATTACAGGTCTGAAATAGACTTTGCCAAAAAAGCCATAAAAGACGGGTTCTATGATCTTGCCGAAAGTAAGCTTAATATTCTCCTGGGTATGAGCGCTTCTAGTAGCTTCGCGGCGGAGGGACATCTTCTTTTGGGAAGAGTCTATTATGAAAAAGGCATGCCTAATAAAGCTTTAACGGAATTTAATTCGGTGCTTGATAATTATGGCGGCAGTGCCTTTGAAGACAAGGCTGTCTATTGGATAGCGGAAGTATATTTCGCTACAGCAAATTATGAAGAAGCGCTGGAATATTACCAGGCATTACTAAAATCTTATCCTTCAAGTGAGTATGTAATATATGCATTTTTTTCGCAGGCTTGGTGCTATGAAAAACTTGGAGAGACCGGCGAAGCAATTGAAGCATTTAGAGAGGTTGCAGACCAATATCCGAATAGTGATCTAGCGGTAAGAGCCAGGTATAAGGCTGCTGAACTCTTGTATAAATCCGGAGATGACCATAATACTATTGAAGCCCTTCAGGGGTTTATTAAGAAATACCCTGTTAATGAGAGAATCTTTGAGGCTTACTACATGCTTGGAGATTGCTATTTTAGGAGCAATGACTTCAAAGAGGCAATTAAATATTTTAATAATTCTCTGCAAGGGGGGGATTATAAAGAGTGGGGAGTGACGGCTTCGTACAAACTCGCGAAGGCATATTACCTTAGTGGGGATCTGGATCTAAGCGAGGAATGGTTCAGCCGTGCCCAACGTGAAGCGACACGTCCCGATTTTGAAAGTGCTGCGCTTATGGGGTTGGCTGAGATCTATTTGTCTAGAGGGGATACGGGCAGCGCCATTAAGGCCTACGGAAAAATCATTGAAAATATTTCTACTAATGAGTGGACAGACGATGCTTACTATTGGCTGGCAGAAACACTTTATAAAAACGGAAAGAAGAAAGAAGCTATAGAAGTATATAAAGAAGCTTTAGGAAGACTTCCTGTCGGCGGGCTATCAGATGATATGCGTTATGGTCTTGGATGGGCTTACCTGGGGCTGGGAGATGAAGAAAAAGCTCTTCAAGAGTTTGATAAAACTGTTGAAATTTCTGACTCTGAAGATATGGTCGTTAGCGCGCTTATCAGCATAGGTGACATACTTGCATCGCGCGACGATAACGATAATGCCGTAGATGTTTATGATAGAATTTTGAGACAATTCCCAGGCAGTATATTGGCGGATTACGCACAATACCAGGTGGGTTACATATTGAAGAAAACGGGGAGAGATGATGCCGCAATTCTGGCATTCCAGTCGCTCGTAATAAACTTCCATAACTCACATTTATTAGATAAGGCGTACTACCAACTAGGCCTTGCATATGCCGAAAAGGGAGACTATGTGACTTCGGCGCTTCAGTTTGAAAATGTAATCAATGAATTCCCGGAAAGCAGCCTAGTAAACGAAGCATACCTCGAGAAAGCTAACGCATTGTATAACAGCGGAAATTATGAAGAAGCTTTAAAGATATACGGTAAATTGCAGTCTAGTTCAAAAGAAAAAGACTTTCTTACGAGGGTTTTATATCAGTCAGGCTGGACGTATTATAAGATGGGCCAGGAGAAGAAGGCCTTGGATCTTTTTAAAAGAATCCTAAAGGAGTCTCCTAAAAGCGACCTGTATCCCGGGATCAAGATATGGTTTGGAGAATATTATTACGGAAAGAGCGACTTTCCCAAAGCGCAGAAGTATTTTACTGAAGTGGCTGAAGAATATCCAAATAGCTCCTTCAGTGAAGACGCTTCATATTGGCTTGGATGGGCCTTATATGATAATGGAGAGATAGAAAAAAGTATTGAGCAATTTAACAGTATTTTAGAAAAGAGCCCTGATGGCAAATGGGTCCCACAGGCTGTACTTACTATAGGTGACATATTAAAAAAAGAAGGACTTTATGAAGAAGCGATGGATCAATATGAAGTTCTGATTAAAAAACACCCGGAAAACAGTATTACCAATATTGCAAACAACAGAATAGCCACGATCCTAAAAATGCAGAAGAAGCATGCTTTTGCTATTGAATATTTTAAAATTGCCGAGACCAATGAAAACTCGGATGTAAATGCGCAGATTCAGTACGATATAGCTGAATGCTATGAAATTCTAGGCGAAGACAACAAGGCCGTCGATGAATATCTGAAAGTTGAATATAAGTACCCAATGGGGAAGTTCTGGGTAATGCGCGCACGCCTAAAATGCGCAGAACTCTTAGAGAGAATGGGTGACTCCGAAAGAGCCCTTAAGATTTATAGAAAGCTAGCTGAAGGTGACGGACAGGAAGCTAGACAGGCAAAAGAAAAAATAAAATTATTTGATATAAGGAACTAAGGAGGATAAACATGTGGGAACTTATCGTTAAAGGCGGACCGTTGATGTTTTTGATCATCTTGTGTTCAGTTATTGCGTTTGCCGTCGTTATTGAAAGGTTATGGCATTTGCGTAGAGCAATGATAGATACAGAAAGTTTTATGGAAAGCATATCGGAAACCCTGCGCAGAAATAAGATAATGGAGTCCATCGATAGATGTAATGCTACACCCGGCCCCATTGCCCATATTCTTAAAGCGGGCATCTTAAAACATGATCGCTCGAAGATTGAAATAAGGGAAGCAATTGAAGACGCCGGCATACATGAAGTGCCCCGCCTTGAGAAGAACCTGGGGGTTTTGGCGACAATCGCGCATATTTCACCGCTTTTGGGTCTTTTAGGGACAGTAACCGGTATGGTCAGATCCTTCCAGGCAATTGAACAAAAGGCCGTGGCTCTTATGCCGGTTAATCCCGGAGATTTAGCAGGAGGTATTTGGGAAGCTCTTATTACTACCGTGGCAGGGTTAGCGGTAGCCATACCTACTTACGTTGCATACAATTTTTTAGTCAGCAAGGTGGATGGGTTTGTTCTTGAGATGGAAAAAAGCGCAACAGATCTAGTAAATATTCTTGGGTCTAAGAGGGAAGAAGATGAAGTTTAAGAGAAGAGTTTTTCTGGAAAAAGGACGCCTTGATATTGCGCCCCTTATAGATGTAGTATTTTTGCTTCTAATATTTTTTATGCTTACGTCTAGTTTTATTTTTCAGCCCGGTATTAGAGTGAACCTGCCGAGGGCTGTCACTAGCGAGGTTTTACATAAAGAGCAGCTGGTTGTGATAATAAATGATGCTAACGAAGTATTTATTAATGAAAGACCGGTTGAAGGGGATGAGCTTATCTCTAGAATAACACTTGCCGGTAATGAGGGCCAGTCGATACTTATAAAGGCAGACAAAAAGGCAGATCTGGGCAAGATCATAGAGATATGGGATGTGTGTCGTCAGGTAGATATTAAGCAGATAAATATTGCGACGACGCAGTGAGACGGTGGATAGTAGTTAGGGGTTGGAAATTCGAAGCACTCCAGACCCGGACTGGAGTAATATGGGCAAATGATGACAGTCCGGATCTAGTAATGACAAATGACAAGATCAAAATGACAAAAGAAACAAAAAAATCCAAATGACTAATTTGGGATTTTGAGATTTAAAGATTGATTTGATATTTGTTAATTTGCGATTTGTCATTATTCTCACCGGATCTCCGCTAAAAACATGCGGGGATGACGGGTGGCCTGGTAGCTGGTGACATGGTGACTTGGTAGCCGGTGACATTGATATCGTCATTGCGAGCGAAGCACCGAGGACGAAATGTCCGAGGAAGTGCCGTGAGCTTCGCGAACGGCCAATCTCTTATAGCTTAAAACTTACAGCTTATAGCTTAAAGCTTACAGCTGCAATAGAAGGATGAAGGGTGTTTAGCCGAAATATTAGAATAGCTCTGGGAATTTCGATACTTTTACATATGTTTTTGATGTCGGCAGTGGTAATTGTTCCTCCAAAAAGCCTCGGCAGAAATAAGGCATTTACTGAAGTTGAATTTTTAGGGCCAATACTTGAAAAAACAGCATTTGATATCATGCTGGAAACTGCTGTTCCGGTGAAAAGAACAACCTATAGTTTGGATGGACGGACTATGGTTGGGGATAGCTTAAGGGCAGCGTCTCCCGGTAAGATAGTTTTTACAGGAAGGAGTTCCTTGAAAACAAGTTCAAGCATTGATGTGATTGGAGTTGGTTTTTTGACAGTAGGCAAAACTGTTCCGAACTTTTTGCTTGATATGGGAAGTGCCGGGCCCAGCCTTAAAAAAAATAGCGTTGGAGAAAGAGAAGTTATTAGCGTTCCCGAGGAGCCTATTATTGAGGCCGGGCGTTACGGGGATAAAACAGAATTTCGTATTTTAATGAGGGTGCTTGTTAATGCCGAAGGCAACGTAAAAGCTGCTGAATCTACTACGACAACAGGGTATCCTGAAGTAGACATAATAGCATCAAACTTTGTAAAGGGGTGGACGTTCCAGCCGAAAGAAAGCATCTACGGTAAAGACGAATGGATCACCCGAGAAGTGGTAATAAAAACTAAGGGCGAAGCGAGATGATAAAAGTTGATATTTCCATGGCGCTGTTCTTGTACCTCTTTTTTTCAACGATTATCATTCTTGTTTTATGGTCGTTTTTTAATTTTGGGACAAGGCTTAAAACATTCAGCTCCGAGGAAAAGTATATATGGCATTGTAATATATGCGCTAATACGTATATAGACAGCAGGCACGAAGAAATTTCAAAATGTCCCGTATGTGGAAGCTTTAATGAGAGAGTAGAAATTGAGGATTTACTTGATAAAAAAAAGGGGGGATAGATGATTACTAAAATAGGCATTATTGCGGGAGAGATATGGGAATATCTCGATAACCACGGCAAGTCAGGCAACTTAGATGATATGATTTCCACCCTCGGAAAGGATAGAGATCAAGTCCTTATGAGCATAGGTTGGCTGGCAAGAGAAGGACACGTAGTGCTAGAAGGAGAAGCTTCTAACTATACCATAAGACTTAGCCTGGGCGAGGGAAAATGACGGAAGAAGCTGTAAGGCATGAAGAAGAAAGTCTGCCCATAAAGCCGCCGCTGAAGGTTTTAAAGTATAAAACCATAAACAAACAGTTTGGTTGGTGGGTAGCAGCAGCGCTAGTCGAAAGCTATGCTAAAAAACAGATATGTCTGTATCTGTGGCAGAAAAAAGACAATGAATGGAAGAGAAAGCAGAAGTTTGGTATCCATTCAAAAGAAGATTGGAATTCAATGAAAGATGCAGTCGAGTCTTTTGTAAAAGAACTCGATTAATCTTCTAACACGCAGTTTTCACTAAGGGCAAGAAAGTATGTTCGAAAAAAAACTCGCTAAGATTCCTATAATCTATTCAGAGTCTTACTATGTTGAAATAGGAGACCATGTTTTTCCCACTTCAAAATACAGGCTTATAAAAACTCGCCTTGGAAAAGATGAGGCCTCCAGCGGCAAGTTTGATATAGTGCCTCCTGTCGCGGCAAAAGATGAGGATGTTCTGACGGCTCATGACGCCAAATATGTTGAGAAGCTCAAAGGTGGCGAATTGAGCGCGGAGGAAATATATGCCTTAGAAATGCCCCTATCAAAAGAGCTTGTGAATGCCGCATTTATAACATGCGGGGGCACAATAACGGCGGGAAGAAGGTCTTTAGAATCAAAAGCAGCCGTACATTTGGGAGGAGGCTTCCATCATGCGTTTCCGGACCACGGAGAAGGGTTTTGCGTACTCAATGATATAGCTGTATGTATACGCGTCCTCGAGAGAGAAGGAAGTATAAAAAAAGCTTTAATTATAGATTGCGATCTTCATCAGGGAAATGGAACAGCGTTTATCTTTAAGGATGACCCCTCGGTTTTTACATTTTCAATACATCAGCAAAATAACTATCCTTTTAATAAGCCGAAAAGCGACCTGGATATAGGACTTTTGGATTACACGAGCGATAAAGTATATCTTCGGCACCTGGTCGACAACATACCAAAAATAATAAGTTCGTTTAAACCTGATATTATCCTGTATTTGGCGGGGGCAGATCCTTATAAAGATGATCAGCTCGGGGGGTTATCCCTGACCAAGAAGGGTTTAAGGGAAAGAGATAATTATATATGCACTCAGGCTCTTAATTTTGATGTGCCTATAGCTATTACTTTAGCGGGAGGATATGCACATAATCGTGAAGATACGGTTGATATACATTTTGGAACTATAACTGAATGCATAAAAGTTTTTGTGGGATAAAGGAGTGATAGTGATAGGCGCGAAAGGAAGGAAGATAAAAAATGACAGCTCATGCGTTCGGCGCTCAAACAGTCCTCGCCCCGACGGGCACCCCGTGAAACGGGGTCGCGGGGCTGCGGAACTCGCGGCGAACACATTCCCTGTCATTTCCTTTCGGAAATATCACCTTGGGGGAGTGAACTGTTATAATTCGGAAACGAACCATATCCTTAAGGCAATGGGTTCGTCTTCCTGAAATGGTCGGGGAGTTTAAATCAAGGTACTGGTAGCTTGTGGCGGAAGTTTTAGTTAGTGGTAGAAAATCCGAAACACGAAATACTAAACAAAATATAATGACAAAAATTCTAATAACCGAAACATGCTTTGAATTTATGATTTAGAATTTGTTTCACTGCGCCCCGGTTTTATCGGGGCTTGTGGCTCCTACGAGTCTATCTGTAGGCGTAGTACGGTGTGGGATTTGGGATTTTGACATTTAAAGATTGATTTGACATTTGTTAATTTGCGATTTGTCATTATTCTCACCGGATCTCCGCTAAAAACATGCGGGGATGACGGGTGACCTGGTAACTGGTGACCTGGTAACTGGTGACATGGTGGCTGGTAACAGATGACATCTTATGACTTATGACTAATATGGTGGAGCTGAGGGGGATCGAACCCCTGACCTCCTGATTGCGAACCAGGCGCTCTCCCAGCTGAGCTACAGCCCCACGTGTGGAACGCTTAGTATTATAGCATATTAATTAAAGAGGTAAATATAAAGTTTAGGAGAGGATTATGAAAGAAATTGCTTATTTAGCACTTGGACTTTGCGCGGGTGGGTTTAGCGGATTAGTTGGATTGGGAGGAGGCGTAGTACTTGTTCCGGCACTAATTTATTTTTTTGGTTTATCCCAGCAAACCGCCCAGGGCACAACTCTGGCTATAATGGTCCCACCCATAGGCCTTTTAGCCGCGATGGCTTATTACAAGCATGGGGCTGTTAATATTGGGATAGCAGCTTTTGTTTGTATTGGATTTTTTATTGGAGGCCTCTTGGGGGCTAAATTCGCATTAGGACTATCGAATGAGATACTTAGAAAAGTGTTTGGTTTTTCACTCTTAGGCGTATCAATACACATGATATTTTTTAAATAGGGAGGATTATGAAAGGACTAAAGGATGCTGCAAAGGCGATTCGCAAGGCCGGGACAATTGTTGTAGCAAGCCACATAAACCCTGACGGGGACTCCATAGGATCTATGCTGGCACTAGGCTTGGGCCTGGAAGACGCGGGTAAAAAAGTGTATTTTTTAAGCCGAGATGGCGTGCCCAATAGATATAAAGAGCTCCCCGGGGCAAAACGCGTTCAAAGGCATATTAAAGGGAAAAAAATAGATTTAGCTATTTCAGTTGATTGTAGCTCAAGTAAAATACTGGGAAGTGCAATAAATATTTTCAGGAAGGCTAAGCACATTTTAGAAATAGACCACCATGAATTTAGAAAACCATTTGGAGGCCTGGAACTTATAAATACAAAGGAATCATCCGTTGGCGAGATTGTCTATAAATTACTACGAGAACTGAAAATTGATGTTACTCGTGAGGTAGCGGAGAATATATTGACTTCGATAGTTGTTGAGACTAATTCCTTTAGGCTCCCAAGTACGACAGCTCAGAGTTTTAGTTATACCGCCAAGCTTGTAAAAAAAATTGAAAATTTCCATAAGCTTGTCGAAAACGTATATTGGTCTAAAAGAAAAGAAGGCATAATACTTTCCGGCATTTGTCTCTCAAGATGTAAATTTATTGATAATGGTAAAATTGTATGGTCTATAATCAGGAGGAAGGATTTTGATCGAGTAGGGGGAAAAGACGAGGATGTCGATCCTGTCCCCGATGAAATGAGATCCGTTAGAGGAGCCAGAATAGCAATTTTATTTAGAGAATTTAAGAAGGGACGCTTAAGATTAAGCCTGAGGTCAAGAGAGGGGATAAATGTGGCAAGTTTGGCTGAATCCCTGGGAGGTGGAGGGCATTCTGATGTTGCCGGATGTGAGATCCCGAATACTCCACAGATGATAAAAAAAGTGCTTCAAGAAGCAAAAAAACTTCTGTAAAAGGTAAAATATGTTAAATGTAGAACAGAGGAAGGAACTTTTAGGCATTGTAAGAAACACTATC
>JAQBAV010000006.1:0-5653 GCA_032126595.1 Candidatus Omnitrophota bacterium
GCTTTGTAAGCGCATTGTCTTCTGCATAAGAAAGCGAACTAACAGCAAAAATAAATACTGCAACCAAAATAGCTACTTTTTTCATCTCTCCCCCTTTTGTTTACATGAAACCTTTTTCTTGTAAAAAATCCTTAGTTATAGAGCCTTCTCTTTTCTGCTTTTGAGTATACTTGCTCATCATATCAAATTCAACATTTATGTAGTCGCCTGCTTTCTTATCCTTCAAAATAGTATTATCTAAGGTGTGCGGTATTAGAAATATTCTAAAAGCTCCGGAATAAACTTCGCCTATCGTAAGACTCACTCCATCAATACATACCGAGCCTTTAGGAATAATATATTTATCATCACCAGAAGACGTGGATACCTCAAGTATCCAGCCTTTGCTAGTTTTTGTATTGGCCTTAACTATCCTTTCGCCATCAATATGACCGGAGACCATATGTCCCGATACTTTATCTCCCAACCTCATGGCATTTTCAAGGTTTACCTTGCTGCCGCATTTGAGCCTTTTAAGGCTGGTAAGATCAAAGGTGTTCTTTACTACGTCAAATGTTACGTCTTTTTCTTTACCTGTTACGCTTAGGCATACACCATTAACCGCTACACTATCGCCTAGCTCAAGACCCTCTTTAATTTTACCGCAAGAAATAACAAGCTGGACAGAGTCTCCCCTGCGGGATATACTTTTAACTTCTCCAATTTCCTGCACTATACCTGTAAACATTAGATTAACCCTCTTATTATTATGTCCCCGCCGCAATTTTCCATTGTCATATCTTTTAAGTCAATTGCCTTGGTTATATTGGAAACTCCTTTGCCCTTAATAGATGAATATGGTCCCCCTAGGATTTTTGGAGCTACAAAAATAATTACTTCATCCACTAAGCCTTCGTCTAGGAGACCTCCTACGAGCTCTCCTCCACCCTCAACTAATATATTAACTATACCCATCTTAGCAAGTTTTCTTAAGAAAGTTTTTAATGAAACTCTGTCTCTTTCGCTTTTGACTTGCGCCACTTCAATCCCAGCGACTCTTTTTTCAAGCATACCTATTTTAGCTTTTGATGCGGAAGATGTAGTAGCTATTATGAGGGGATTCTTTTTGGAGGCGGTTCTTACAAGCTGAGAATTAGTTGAAAGTCTTAAAGAAGAATCTATTACAATTCTATAAAATACTTTATCGGTCTTGGGCTGTGGTAATAGAAGAGGATCGTCTTTTATTGCTGTATTTGCTCCTACCATAATAGCATCAAACTTACCGCGAAGCTCTTTAACGTATTTTCGCGAAGTGTCGGAAGTTATCCATTTGCTTGACCCATCGCGTGCTGCTATTTTTCCATCAACGGACTGCGCAAGTTTTGCTGTTAAGTAAGGGACGTTCTTAGAAATAAACTTATTATATTTTCTATTTAAGTTTCTTGCTTCCTCCTCACATAGCCCCATTTCAACAGCTATCCCGGCAGACTTTAGTTTTTGCATACCTCGTCCGGAATTTAATGGGTTTGGGTCGAGAGTCCCTATATAGACTTTTTTAATGCCATTTTTTATTATAGCTTCAGTGCATGGAGGAGTTTTGCCCTGATGATCGCAAGGTTCAAGCGTTACATAAAGTGTGGCATTTTTACATTTTTCTTTTGCCTGTTTTATTGCAACGATTTCAGCATGGTCCAGCCCGGCTTTTTTATGATATCCCTTCCCAACAATTTCACCGGAGCTAACTATAACCGCACCCACCATAGGGTTTGGATAAGTCTCGTCATTGGCTTTTCCGGCCAATTCCAGGGCCATTTTCATATATTCTTGAAGTTTTTTATTCACTTTTTACTCTTTCCGCTTCTTTTCTTAAAATATCTACGACATCCTTACTTACTAAAACCGTGCCCAATAAAACCTTGCCTTTTTTATCGCCGTGGCAATCAGAGCCTCCTGTTACAAGCATGTTAAACTTTTTAGCAAGTTCCAAATATTTTTTATTACATCTGGCACCCTGATTGGAGTGATATACTTCAACTCCCAGCATGCCTGCCTTGGCGTATTCTTCAATATTAACATCCTGCCCGCTTGTCCCGGGGTGGGCTAAAACCGGAACACCCCCGGCTTTCTTTATAATGTCTATCGCCTCTTCAAAGTCTAGTCGCTTATGTTTAACATTACAGCTTTTGTCGTCACCAATATATTTATCGAACGCATCGTTAAAGTCTTTTACCTCACCCGCTTCAACCATCAGTTTAGCGAGGTGCCCTCTCCCCACAGTACCCTTTTCGGCGTGCTCGAGGACTTTATTTATATCGATATTAACCCCTTCTTCGGCCAGTCTTTCGACCATATTTCGCATCCTCTGGACGCGGTTAAGCTTTATTTTTTCCAGGAGCTCTTTCAGGGGGCCGTACTCGCGATCAATAAAATAGCCTAATATATGTATCTCGGTATCATCTTTAGCAGCAGATAGTTCTACTCCGGGAATGATCTCCAGAGTTGTACCTTCTGCCGCTTTAACTGCATAATCAATACCTTCTATGCAATCATGATCTGTTATCGCAATAACTTTGAGGTTAAGCTGAAGGGCTCTGACTACAACTTCTTCAGGGGGAAACGTACCATCAGAAAATGTGGTATGAACATGGAGATCTGCATATCCATCGGTTGAAGATTTCATATTAGCTTTTATCTTCTCTTTCGGTTTTATTTATCTTATCAAGAACGCCGTTAACAAACTTGCCTGAATCTTTGTCGCCATATTTTTTAGCCATTTCAATTGCTTCATTTATGGCAACCTTAGGAGGAATGTCTGCGGTATGTAAAAGCTCGAAGGTAGCTATTCTCAATACATTCCTATCTATCGTAGCCATTCTTTCAATCTTCCAGTTCGTGGCATATTTTGAAACTATTTCATCCAGTCCATCTATATTGGCCTCAACCCCATAGATAAGCGTATCGCTGAATTCTCTTACCTCAGCCTCAATATTGGATTCACTTTTCCATATCTTTTCGCTGCACTCTTTAAGGGGCTCTTTGGAGATATCCCACGCGTAGAGAATCTTCAGCGCCATCTCGCGCGATAACGTACGTTTTCTCATTTTTCCTCTTTCTTTAATGAGCACGTTACTTACGGAACAACGTGTACGTAAGTAACTGTGCGAATTAAATCCAGCACTAATTTTATTGTAAATTAGTGCTGGATTAAGTTCGGCCTTATAACTTACGTTCGCTCACGCTCCGCAAGTTATGGCCTCACTTAATATCAGAATACAAATTACTCATCTCGATAGCTGTTATTGCAGCATCGCGGCCTTTGTTTCCACTCTTAGTGCCTGCTCTATCTATGGCTTGCTCAAGATTGTCAGCAGTGATTATTCCGAATGAACACGGAGTGTCGCCATCCATTGCAACTTTTGCTATACCTTTTGCTGTCTCAGAGGCAACGAAATCAAAGTGAGGAGTTTCTCCTCTTATGATCGTCCCGAGGCATATTATAGCATCGTATTTGCCTGATTCCGACATCTTTTTTGTAATCAATGGAATCTCAAAAGACCCCGGTACCCATACCACGGATATGTCGTCTTCCTTTACCCCGTGTCGTCCAAGCGTATCAATCGCTCCATCAAGAAGTTTTGTAGAAATAAATTCATTAAATCTGGAAATTACTACACCGAACTTCTTGTTCTTCGAGATGAGACTGCTTTTAATCTCTTTATAACCTGCCATTTTAGACCTCCTTTAACTTATGTCCTAATCTTTTCTTTTTTGTTTTTAGGTATTTTTTATTCTTTTTTCCCGGCTTTATCTCAATGGGCATCCGCCCTGCAACATGCAGTCCGTACCCCTCAAGGCCTACTATTTTTCTTGGGTTGTTTGTTAGAAGCCTGATCTTCTTAAGTCCTAGATCAACCAGGATCTGGGCGCCTATACCATAATCTCTGAGATCTGCCTTAAAACCCAACTCTTCATTGGCCTCCACAGTATCAAGGCCTTTATCCTGAAGCTCATATGCCTTTATTTTGTTTAATAGGCCTATTCCCCTACCTTCCTGTGAAAGATAAAGAATAACGCCTTTACCGTTTTTCTGTATGACCTTCATTGCTTTTTCAAGCTGATCGCCGCAATCGCACCTTAAGGAGTGAAATATATCCCCGGTAAGACATTGAGAATGAACTCTAACGGGAACTTCTCCCTTTGTTATATTTCCTTTCACCAGCGCAAGATGCTGGAAATCATCTACAAATGATCTATACGCTATAAGCTTAAAATCTCCATATGGCGTTGGGAGCTCCGCTTCTGCTACCTTTTCAATAAGTTTTTCGTTCTTTCTCTTATATCTAATAAGATCTTCAATACTGCATATTTTAAGCTTATGCTTCTTGGCAAACTTAACAAGCTGAGGCATCCTTGACATAGTACCGTCTTCATTCATTATCTCGCATATTACGCCCACGGAACGCTTCCCGGCAAGTTTCATAAGGTCGACACTTGCTTCAGTGTGCCCCGCTCTTACAAGTACGCCGCCCGTTTTTGCCCTTAATGGAAATAGATGTCCCGGGCGTACAAAATCCTTCTTTGTGGCATTTTTATTGGCTAATAATTTAATTGTCCTAGCTCTGTCGTGCGCTGAAATACCTGTAGTCACGCCTTTTTTAGCATCCACAGAAACCGACCAGGCAGTCTTATACGGATCCTGTAAGTCCGGCGACATTAAATGTAGTCCAAGGTTCTCGGCAATTTCCTCATCCATAGGAGCACATATCAGACCTCTCCCATGTTTAGCCATAAAGTTGATCTTCTCGGCGGTAATATCCTCAGCTGAAGCTATTAAGTCACCTTCATTTTCACGTGAAGGATCATCAACAACCACTATCATCTTGCCTTTTTTCAGATCCGCAATGACTTCTTTAGTCGTGTTCAATTTCATGTTTTCTCCAAAAATAAAAAAAAAGACCCTAAAATAAATACACTTCAGGGTCTTTGATACATACTAGTACCTTACTTCTCCCATCCCGGCTTTACCCCGTTAGAAATCATGATCTCTAACGAAGCTGCCCCATTATTTCTAACGGGGCTTACGGTCGGTATCCGAATTTCACGGATTCAAGCCTCTCTTTGAGGCCTCGCGGACTCATTAAGCACAGATTCCACAGATAAAGCATTTTGATGGGCACAGATAAAAATATCTGCGCTCATCTGTGTAATACATCTGTGATAATCTGTGTTTTAATCACCGCCGACTGAGGAATTTCACCTCACCCTGAAGTACTGCGATATTGTAACAATTCCAACCAAATTAGTCAAGAGCTAGAATGCTTGCGCTCCAAGCTCATTCAAGAAAAGACGAACCCCAGTGATTAAATACTCTGGTTCGTTTCCGAATTATCAGCCACACCCCCACCTAACTCTGGTAAATTCTTCCTGCAGAAGGTTTTGTGGGGTATTCCCAGCGAGTTCCGCAGCCCCGATTGTTATCGGGGCGAGGACTGTCTGAGACGGGAATACCGCATAAAGGCTTCTGTTAAACAAAATAAAAAGGACAGGGTTTGTGGTTTGTTACGCCGCGAGTTCCCGCAGCCCCAATTGTTATCGGGGCGAGGACTGTTCGAGCGCCGGAACAAATCGCAAAGCCTTCACCTCGCCTAAAATAAAAAGGGACGGACTGTTAAGC
>JAQBAV010000007.1:0-4595 GCA_032126595.1 Candidatus Omnitrophota bacterium
CGGGTGCCGAGACCTCCGCGGCGAGGCCGTCTCACCACTATTGACCCTCTCGTGTAAACGAGGGGGTTTTTTATTCTCTACCAACGGGATAGCACACTGTTATTTTCTCATGTATACTATTCGTATTATGGACATAGATAAAATAAGTAAGAATTTAAAACAATATTTCATTCAGAGCCTGTTGGCCACCATTGTTGTATTTTCCATCCTTGCCATTTTAAACATAAGAAAAACGCCGATTGTCATAGGGTCAATAGGGGCAACAGCTTTTATTGTGTTTGCAATGCCTAAAAATGTGACAGCTAAATGGAATCATATAGTGGGAGGTTATATTACAGGCATATATCCGTTGGTTCCTTGGGATACTATCTAGGTTCACATTTTTCTCTACCCTTAATCGTTGTCTCCGCTCTAACGGTTGGGGCATCAATTTTTGTAATGGTTCTCCTTGACGTTGAACATCCGCCGGCCTCAGGCGTGGCGCTTAGTTTTAGTTTACACGGTTTCTACATGAAAGAAGGAATAATAGTTATCGTTGTCGCCGTGCTTCTGGGTCTTGTGCACAGTGCTTTACATAAACATATGAAAGATATTCTCTAATAGTAATGAGAATGCTCTGGTAGCCCCACGCCCCACTTTTTACCGTTGTAGATACCCACCATAGTGATCTTATAGCACTCCGACCAACACTTTACCTAGATTTGGGAAACTGTTGGAAATATATTAGCCTTATTGTTATAATAGCTACCATATAATTCAATCAAGGAAGGTGTTTTATGAGAGTACATTTAGCGGGGTTTAATGTTGATACCGCAGTTCTTCGTGAGCTTGAAGAAAAGACAGGAAAGAGGTCAGATCTCACTCCCGAGGTTATTTCAGCGGCGTATGCGCGTATATCAAGAGATCCAAGGGCTATCGATGAAATAAGAAAGTCTGCCAGAGAAGAAGTGGAAAAGTCCCGCAAATCCAATTCTACTATTATCTTTAAGATGGGGCACCATTCAGTTGCCGAACATGCCGTATTCAATTTAGATATCATAGGCCTTTCAAGGCTTGCCATGGAAGAACTGGAAAAGTTCCGTCTGTGTTCCTATACGGAAAAATCCCAAAGGTATATAACCTTAGACAAAGATTATGTAATTCCGGAAGAGATAAAAGCTTCTAAATTCGAAAAGATGTTCGTGGGTATGATTCGTGAGCAGAATGAAGCATACTTTAAGTTTTTAGAAAAACTGAAGGTCCATGTGTTTGAGAAATTTTCCGACCTTGCCTCCGACCCCAAAAATCATAATATGATGGAAGGATGGGCCAAGGAAGACGCGAGGTATATAACCGCTCTGGCGACAGAGTCCCAGGTGGGGGAAACTATAAACGCGCGTAATCTGGAACTACTTCTAAGAAGATTTGCCTCGCATTCCCTAAGCGAAGTTAGGGAGCTGGGAAGAAAATTATACGGTGAGATTGCGGATGTCGCACCATCTATAGTTATATTCCATGAGGCAAATGATCGAGACCAGAAGACATACCCTGAACTTAAAAAGCTAGCCAGCGAAATTTTATCAAGCGATTTAGAATATGTTAAGCTGAAAGAGGGGGATGAAGTAAAGCTGGTTGAGTTTACTCAAGACGCCGACCGAGTTGTGGCAGCAGCACTCCTCGAGACTTCGTCAGACCTTTCTTATGATAGATGCAAGGGTTTGATAGATAAAATGCCTGAAGAAGGAAAAGAGGGCCTATTTAAAGCCGCGTGGCGTAATATGCAGTTCTATGATTCTATGTTACGCGAGTTTGAATATGTAAACCTTACATACGATGTTGTTTTGTCAGCTGCATGCTTTGGGCAGTTAAAGAGACATAGAATGTCTACTATAATAAGCCAGGAATATGATCCAAGACACGGAGTTACTATCCCTGAGGCTATCAAAGAAATAGGAATGGAGAAAGACTTCCGCGAGATTGTTGATAAAACCAATGACGTTTATTACGCTATTAATAAAGAGATTCCTTTGGCAGCACCGTATATTTTAACAAATGCTCATAAAAAAAGAGTCCTCATGCGTCTTAATGCACGTGAAATGTATCACGTTTCGCGCTTGAGGGAAGATGCTCATGCCCAGTGGGATATACAGAATATTTCCAGGGAAATGGCTCAAAAGGCTAAGAAGGCGATGCCGCTTACATTCCGGTTTATAGGAGGCAAGGACAGGCACAATGAGATCTATCAGAATATTTACGGCGATCTTCCTAAAATAAGAGAAGCAGCGCTACCGGGTACTCGGAAAATAAAGTAGTTTTCCCGAAAAAGAAGGGGTAAACAATGGACCAGAAAGAACATAAAAAAGGCGACATCCAGGAAAGAACAAACCAGTTTCGCGTGGCGTTATTAATAATTCTCTTTCTAGTTGTCGGCATACGTCTCGTAGATATTTTTATATATCCTGACACGGATATTCTCCCCACAGGCTTTATTCTTGCTATAGTAATGATCCAGCTTTTTCTTCTTTGGGTGGATTCAATAAAAGAAAAGCAGCACCTAGTGTGGCTTCAGAAAGAAAAAGAAAATCTAAATTCAATGAAGTCTAAATTCCTTATCATGACATCCCACGAATTAATGACGCCCATTACGGTTATTAAGAGTTATCTTGAAATGCTGTCGACTAAAATGCTGGGGGAAGTAACTCCTCAGCAGAAAGAAGCCTTTGGGATAATGAGTAAATATATAAGAAGGCTTGAAAAAATACAGGACACTTTAACAAAGATGGAAACAGGGGCCATGCCGGACCTCAAAAAGCAGATGGAAGAGATCTCTGTTGAGACCATTGTGAAAAATACAGCGAATGACTTATTACCGTTTATCAAAAAAAGAAATCAACACCTTGAAGTCCAAGTCGAAGAAGATATCCCCGCCGTTATGATGGAGAAGAACGGCATAAGGCAGGTTATAGCGAACCTCCTACTCAATGCTATCAGGTTTACTCCTGATGACGGAAAAATAATAGTAAGGACCACCGATGGCGGAGATAATGTAAGGGTTGAAATCGAGGATAATGGAATAGGTATACCGGAAGATAAGCTAAACAGCATATTTGAGAGTTTTTATGAGGTGCAGGACACAGCGACCGAACATTCATCAGGTAGTATAGAATTTAAGTCAGGAGGGGTAGGCCTCGGGCTTTCTATAGCAAAAAACATTATAGATATACACAAGGGCAAGATTTGGGCAGAGTCAGAAGAAAACAAGTTTTCTAGATTTATTTTCACATTGCCTAAATAAGAAAATTTCATTTCTAAAATTGTAGTCAATCTCAAAGGAACGCTACTCAATAAAAGAACTAAGCAATGGGCCCCATATAAAGGGGTAAATCATTGCATATTACACGAACCCATGATAAATTATAGCAATAATATTATAGTTTAAACCGAAGGGCAGTATATGTTAGATCCAAAATTCATAAGAGATAATAAAGAATTAGTGAGAAAGTCTCTGGAAAACAGGAATAATCCTACAAGCGTTCTTGATAAGTTCTTTGATCTTGACGAGAAAAGAAGAGGAATTATTCAGGAAGTAGAGGGACTAAAGAGCCGGAAAAATGAGGCCAGTAAAAAAATCGGACAGCTTATTAAAGAAGGCAAGGATGCTGCCAGCGCGAAAACGGAAGTAGGAAAGATAAATGAAGAGATCGCTGAACTGGATGGCGAACTCAAGAAGATAGAAGAAGAATATACCCTTGTCGTGGACTCTATCCCCAACGTGCCCCACAAAACAGTTCCCGTAGGAAAAAGCGAAGAAGACAATGTAGTTATCAAGGAGGAAGGAAGCCTGCCCGAGTTTTCCTTTACTCCGCGCGACCATCTTGAATTAGGTGAGATAAATTATCTTTTCGATCTTAAAAGAGCCGCTAAGGTAACGGGTTCCGGGTTCCTCTTGTTCGTAGGACAGGGGGCGAAGCTGGAAAGAGCGCTGATCAATTTTATGTTGGATGTACATGTTAAAGAGCATGGATATACTGAAATGTTCCCGCCGTTCCTGGTCAATAGATCCAGCATGAAGGGAACAGGGCAGATACCGAAACTTGAAGACGATATGTATAAGGTAGAGGGCGAAGACCTCTTTTTAATACCTACAGCCGAGGTTCCGGTAACCAATTTTCACGCCGATGAGGTTCTTCAGGAAGAAGAGATGCCTGTTTATTACACAGCGTATACCGCATGTTTTCGCAGGGAAGCAGGGTCTTACGGAAAAGATACAAAGGGCTTAACAAGAGTGCATCAGTTTGACAAAGTGGAGATGGTGAAGTTCGTTGCGCCCGAGACTTCCATGGATGAACTTGAAAAACTTCTCGGGGACGCCGAAGATATTTTAAAAAAATTAGGCCTTCCTTACAGAACTAAGTCGCTTTGTACCGCGGACATAAGCTTTGCCGCCCATAAATGCTACGATATAGAACTTTGGGCGCCAGGAAGTGAAAAATGGCTGGAAGTATCCAGTTGTTCAGTTTTTTCAGATTTTCAGGCAAGAAGAGCCAACATTAAGTATCAGCCGGCCGATAAGTCAAAAAAACCGCTCTATCTTCATACCTTAAATGGTTCGGGGG
>JAQBAV010000008.1:0-4920 GCA_032126595.1 Candidatus Omnitrophota bacterium
AATGTCAGCTGGAAGAAAATATATTTATGAAAAAAGTTAGAGCTAAGGTTCTTATATCAGGTATGGTTCAGGGTGTGTGTTTTCGTTCTTACGCTCAAGACAAGGCAACAAGTCTAGGTCTTACCGGATGGGTAATGAATACACCCGAAGGAAATGTAGAAGCAGTTTTTGAGGGAGAAAAAGCTCTGGTGGATGAGATGGTAGCTTGGTGTAAGAAAGGGCCTTCTACCTCACATGTTAAAAATGTAGAGGTAAAAGAAGAAAAATACACGGGTGAGTTTAACTCATTTTACATAGAATATTCAAGATTCAGGAGTTTTTAACGAAAGGAGCAAACGTGACTCAAGAAAAAAAGAATATGTTTTTGTATGTTGTTGCGGGTGTAGCTGCAATAGGGGGCGTGCTTTTTGGTTTTGATACGGGAGTTATCTCCGGAGCACTTCTTTTTATTAAGCAGCAATGGACGCTTAGCGCTACCAGTCAGGAGTTTGTTGTAAGCGCAGTTTTAATAGGCGCGATGATAGGCGCTGCTTTAAGCGGAAGAATAGCAGACAGCTTTGGAAGAAAACGCACTATTATTGTTACCGCATGTATATTTGCCGTAGGTTCTATTGCTGCAGCGCTTGCTAAGTCGGTTGAGATGCTTATTATGAGTAGAGTTATAATAGGTATAGCGATTGGTATTGCTTCTTTTTGCGTTCCTTTATACATATCAGAGGTTGCTCCTGCCAAGCAAAGAGGCGCACTTGTGTCACTCAACCAGCTTGCAATAACCATCGGTATTTTTGTTTCATATTTTATTGATGATATATTTGCCGGAGTTTCAAGCGGTTGGAGATATATGTTTTTAGCAGGAGCTTTACCGGCTTTATTTCTCGGTATAGGAATGATATTTCTCCCCAGAACACCTAGATGGTTAATGATTAAGGGCAAAGAGGATGAAGCAAGGGGAGTGCTTACAAGCATGGGTACTACCGATGATATTGATGCTGATATAGGAGACATAAAAAGAAGCCTAGGTGAGGAAAAAGGTGCCGGGTGGAAAGAATTACTTGTTCCATGGCTTAGAATGCCGCTTTTTATCGGCATTGGTATTATGTTTTTTCAGCAGATAACAGGAATAAATACAGTTATATATTATGCTCCAACCATTTTTCAGATGGCAGGTTTTAAGTCTAACGTTGTGGCGATAGCGGCGACTGCAGGAGTAGGCGCCCTTAACGTTATCATGACGGTCGTAGCAATATTCTTGATAGATAAAATAGGACGTAAACCGCTTCTTTCGATAGGCCTGGCGGGCATGATAGTAGCTTTAGGAATACTGGGTCTTGCCTTTAAAGAGCAGGCTGTTTTGGGCGATGCCTTAAAATGGGTATCGATAGGAAGTCTACTTCTATACATAGCCTCGTTTGCTATAAGTTTGGGGCCTGTAGCTTGGCTAATTGTTGCAGAAATTTACCCGCTTAAAATTAGGGGTCTAGCAATGAGTATTGCAACTTTTTCCAACTGGGGATTTAACTTCATAGTTGCGGGCACATTTTTAACTATTGTGCAGAAGCTCGGAGCTTCAACTGCTTTCTGGATCTATGCGGTCTTGAGTATATTAGGATGGGTCTTCTGCTATTTCTATGTACCTGAGACCAAGGGACATAAGCTAGAGGATATTGAAGAACATTGGATGAGAGGCAAAAGCCCAAGAGCGCTTTAATGGTACTGCAAAAAAAGTTTTTATATTTAACTCTTTGCGTGCTTATACTCTTCATGGGTGCATGCATGAAGAATGGCGATACTAATATGGAAGAAAAAGATAAAAAAATTAAAATATACAATGCCGAGACGAATACCGTCGAAGAAGTTGAGAGGGTAGTTAAAACGGATGAAGAGTGGAAGAAGATCCTAACTCCTGAAGAATATAAGATAACAAGGCTAAGGGGGACTGAAAAGCCATTTACTAAATGTGATGTTCCGACAGGGTCAGGCATATATAAATGCGTAGGGTGCGGTACAGATCTATTTAGAACTGGGGAGAAATTCGACTCCAAAACAGGATGGCCTTCTTTTTGGGAACCGGTTTCAGAGCTTAATATAAAAATGCAATCCGACAATAGCTTGCTCCAGGAAAGAACAGAGATTTTGTGCGCGAGGTGTGATGCTCATCTTGGACATGTATTTGATGATGGTCCGCCTCCGACACATAAAAGATATTGCATTAACGGTATTGCGCTTAAGTTCTATAAAACTAAATAATTTTTTGCAAATTTTGATTTTATCGTGTATAAATGTTTCAAATAAAGAAAGGAGACAAAATGAAAAAAGTTATCGCAATTATGGTGGTTCTCATGCTTCTTGCCGCAAATGTTGCATTTGCCGCAGACGCTCCGACCGCAACTGCAACTGCAGCTGCAACCGAGAATACCGCCATGACAAAACTTGGTAGAGGTTTGATGAACGTTGTAGCCGCTATATTCGAAATTCCTACTACTATGATGCAGCAAGGCGAAGCCGACGGAGTGGGCGCCGCAGTAACAAAAGGCCCGGTTCTTGGCATTGTTAACACTGTAGTCAGAGCTTTAGTTGGTGTTTACGAAGTTGCTACATTCCCGGTACCGGTTCCAGAGAACTACGAACCTATCCTGGACGCTCCGGAAATTCTCGGAAAACAGATGTAAAACAAGCAATATTATCTAATAAAAAGCCCCATCATTTGATGGGGCTTTTTATTTTCGATTATCTTGACTTCCCTCAGGATTTATGGTCAAATAACTTGCTAACCGGGGAGGGCGTGTTTCGCTTTCTGAGAGTTCTGCAAGGCAAGCAGATTACCCGTTTAACCTGATCTGGATAATGCCAGCGTAGGGAGGTAAGAAACTTGAACCTATGCTTTGGCATAGGTTTTTTTATTGAGCTCATGACTTATGGAGCGAAGTAAACATAAGTCATATGAGCGAAATAACCCCGTTAAAAATCTTTGGATTTTTAACGGGGTTCCACCGAACAAGAAAGTGAAAAATCTATTATATTAACGAGGTTTGCAGTGACAATGAGTAGTAAAAGGCTATTTGCTTAACTATGAAAAAAATCAAAGATTACAGTTTGTATTTAGTAACAAGCGAAGAATATAGCAAGGGAAGGTCGTCTTTGGAGATCGCCTCTTTAGCCATTCAGGGCGGGGTGGATATTATCCAAATGCGCGAGAAGGAAAAATCCTCGCAAGAACTTATAAGACTGGGCAAGGAACTCGCTGCAGTATGTGCTAAAAACGGTGTAACATTTATTGTTAATGATTACCCATCCTTAGCCGAAGAAGTAGGAGCTGATGGAGTCCATCTTGGACAGGAAGACATTAAGAAGTACTCAATAAAGGAAGTACGTAAGACTCTGGGAAAGAGTAAGATTGTAGGAGTTTCAACGCATTCACTGAGCCAGTTTGAAGAGGCCAACAAGCAGGATTTTGATTATATAGCCTTTGGTCCGATTTTTCCGACTAAAACTAAAGAATATTGGATAGGAACAGAAGGCATTCAAAAAGTTTTAGAGACCTCACTCAAACCGGTCGTATTTATTGGAGGCATAAATCCGGGCAACATGGATGAAATTTTAAAAACGGGGGCAAGGAGCATTGCTGTTATCAGGTCCATCATTCAGGCAGAAAATATAACCGAAGCCGCGCAAGAGCTAAAAGATAAAATAAACGCATATAAAAAAGGATAGTTGTGGTTATTAAGATTAACGGTAAAGAGCAGGCAATAGAAGAGATTTCGAACCTCATTGACCTTGTCAATAGCAAGGGGCTTAATCCCGGGGCCATTGTCGTAGAGCATAACCTCGAAGTTATTCCGAAAGATATGTGGAGTGAAGTGTCTATAGCGGAAGGCGACACTATTGAGATAGTAAGTTTTGTTGGAGGAGGATAAAAAATGGAAGACATTTTAAGGATAGGCGGAAAGAGTCTTAGGAGCCGGTTTTTTGTGGGGACCGGGAAGTTTCCGAATAAGGCTATTATAAGAGACGTGTTAGAGGCGTCCGGTGCAGATGTTGTTACAGTCGCCTTGAGAAGAGTGGATACCGATTCGGTGGATGAAAATATCCTTGAATACATTCCGGATAACTGCACTCTAATGACCAATACTTCAGGCGCCAGAAACGCAGATGAGGCTGTAAGGATAGCCAGGCTTGCCCGTGCGGCTGGATGCGGAGATTGGATCAAGATAGAGGTTATCTCGGACAATAAGTATCTTCTTCCCGACAATATGGAAACCTTAAAAGCGATTGAAATCCTTGCAAAAGAGGGCTTCATAGTCTTACCATACATGAATCCTGATCTGACCATGGCTAAAAGAATGGCCGCTGCCGGGGCGGCCGCGGTAATGCCGCTTGGTTCACCGATCGGAACGAATAGAGGTCTTAAAACAGAAGAACTAGTAAAGATTATGGTCGAGGAAATAGACATTCCGGTTATTGTTGATGCCGGGTTAGGGAGGCCTTCGGATGCGGCCAGATGTATGGAGCTGGGATGTGACGCGGTGCTTGTTAATACAGCCTTAGCGACCGCGAAAGACCCTGTGGGTATGGCAAAGGCATTTTCTCAGGCAGTCGAGGCGGGGCGAGGAGCGTATCTTGCCCAGACCGGCGGGGAAAGAGAATGCGCGAGCGCATCAAGTCCCTTAACGGGATTTTTAACTTCTAGCGGAGAATAATAAAGCATGAGCTTTTACGCTGTTTATGAAAAATATAGAGATTTTGATTTTGATGGATTCTTTTCCGGGGTTACTGATCAGGATATAGAAAATGCATTAAACTCTGAACATCTCCGGGTAGAAAGCTTTCTTGCGCTTTTATCCGGTAAGGCAGAAAACTTCTTAGAGAAAATAGCCGAGAAAGCACACGATAAAACCCTGCGGTATTTCGGAAAGACCATTC
>JAQBAV010000009.1:0-2582 GCA_032126595.1 Candidatus Omnitrophota bacterium
TTCCTTCCTACATGGCGACTGTCAGGGATTCTTTTAAAGGTACTTCGGACAGGATCGTTATCCATATACAGGATGCCCATTGCAATTATGAAGCGCAAAAAAAGATTTCCGATATAACAAATTATTTAAACGAATATTATGGTGTGAAAGTAGCCAACCTTGAAGGGGGAAAAGGCGAATACGACCTGCGAGTTTTTACAGGCATAAGAGAAGGCGATATTCGCGCTAAGGTTTCGGACTATTTTGTCCAGGAAGGTTTGGTTAACGGGGTCGAGGAATTTGCCAGTAACGACCCCGGAAAAATATCTTTATGGGGGGTTGAAGATTCAGAGCTTTATCTGGACAATCTGAAAGTTTATCGGGATTCACTCACCTATAAGGATGAGGTACAGGATATCCTAAAGTCGCTCCAGCAAATCATAAATAACCTGAAGCGGCACATTTATACTTCCGAACTCCTGGAATTTGATATGAAGTACTCCGGTTATAAGTTTGGAGAGCTTTCCTTTAGGGAATACTTCGTTTATCTTGCCGGCAAGGCCTCTGAACATGGCATTAACCTCAAGCAATTCTCCAATATCTATCTACTAAAGAAAGCGATGGAAGAGGAAGAAGGCGTAGACTTTAAAAAAGCCAACAACCAGCGCGATGACCTCGTTGATTATCTTGAGAAGATGCTGTCAAAAAAATCCATTGAAGAGCTAGTTAAGAAGACGCTTGATTACAAGACAAAATTGATCTCGGATATGGATTTTTATGAATATCTTGTTGAGCAGTCAAAATATGCAGGGGTTAAGCTTGAAGATTATCCTGAGCTTCAAAAGTATATAGTCTACATTTCGCTTTATAACGCTATTAATAAAACCCAGATAATGCGGGAGATCGCCGTCCTGGAAGACAAGATAACAGAAAGCCTTTACAAGAATGACAAGCAGAGAGAGAGCTTGGTAAGCTAGCGAAGAACCTCATAATTACAAAGAACCTGTTTGACCTGGAACTTGTAAAAGAAGACTATGAATATTTCCTCGCCAATAAAAAAGATTTTGCCGTTCAAAACTACGTTTCATTCATAAATAAAGAAGCGCCTCTATTTAAGATCACTGCAAGTATCGATGAAAACGCTCCGAAATTAGACGGTTACCGTGAAAGGATGGAAAAGTTTTTCGAGTTTTCCTTTGAGAGGGATGACGCATTCATGCGCAATATACGTTTTGCCCCGGGCGTACAGGCCGGCAATGAAAGCGCTATTTTGGTTACCGGAGGGTTTCATACCGATAACATTCTCGATCTTCTCCGGAAAGAAGGCATATCGTATGTTTCAATAATACCAAACTTCACGAATAAGGAAGGATATGAATCTCCTTATTTTAAACTTTTGGGGGGAGAAGAGGACCCCGCGATAGATGTTTTGAGAGGCTTAATGTCAGAAAACGCTCTCATGCAGATAGCTAGCCCCTTGAGTGAACTTGGAGGAGACGTATGGGGTAGAAGCAACATCGAAGCGTTCGAGGCAGAAGTTTATCTGCAGAAAGAGATCGCCAAGGGTACGCAGATACAGATTGAACTTGAGGGTGCGGCGCTTATAAGAGCGGGTGAAATGCAGGGCCAGGGCAGGCTCCCCGCTTACATGAAAGTCGATAAAGGCATGCTTATTATTAACCCCACCGGAAGCTCTGTAAGAGTAATGACTTTAGCGGGCCTTGTCAATGAAGTCGGAAGAGACCTTTTAGGAAAGAATATACGAGCTTCGCAGGTTGCCCAGGATGTAAGGTCTGAAGCGGCAAATAAGTTGCGCGAACTTGCTAAAAAGGATACCGACGCCGGAAAGAAAGCAAAAATAAACGAACTCGCCGATAAGGTAGAAAGCAGTCTCGCGGTTAATTACTTCCAGATGGCTGATGAGAATGCCGGAGTAAAAGGCATGCTGGATGTGGATAACGCGGAAGTGCAGATAAACGTAGACAACCAAGAGGATGCCGCCAATACGCTCGTTCATGAATCCTTAGGTCTTTTAGTCAGTGACCATAAAGCGATAGAAGGCCTTGAAAAAATGCTGGGTGAAGGAGATTACGACGGGGCCGCAAACCTGCTCGCAGCCGCCGGAACAAGATTTTATACCGGAGAAAATGGCCAGGTCATTCTTCTTTCCGAACTTACTCCGGATAAGAGGAATGAGCTCATAAGGGATTATCGCAGTGCTGACTTTCTCGGGATGGGCGGGGTAATAACTGAATCTTTCTGGAAAGAGATCAAAGAAAAATACGGAGAAAATGTAATTTCTTCATTGGGAAACCTTAGAGATGAGGACCTCAAATACGTTACTGATAATTATCAGTATATACAGAACGCATATAACAACTTTGCTAATAAGCTGACTCGATCCGAAGAAACTATCACCGAAGCGCTTGAAGCTTTCGTGCAGGCCGAGAAAAGGCTTTTAGAATCCGGGATTGTCCAGGCCGATTTAAAGCTTGATAACGTTAACATCGATAAAGCAAAAGCGGAAAGCCAAGGTATAGCCCAGGCAGGTTATACCTTTGATTACGATTTTCTCTTTTTAGCAAATAATATACCCTATGCAT
>JAQBAV010000010.1:0-3108 GCA_032126595.1 Candidatus Omnitrophota bacterium
GAGTTATTTCCGGCAAGACGGACGATGCTCCGGGATTAATATGTTCAATTTGTAAAAAGAATGGATATCAGTTTTTCTAAGGAAGGAAGAAAATCAAATGGGTAAAACACCAGTATCGGCGGTAATTATAACATTTAACGAAGAAGAAAATCTTGCTGAATGCCTTGAAAGCGTTAAGTGGGCGGATGAGATCATTGTTGTAGATGATGAAAGCACGGATAAGACCCGCGAGATTGCGCTGAAGTATACAGACAAGGTATTTGTAAGAAAAATGGAGAATGAGGGAAGGCATAGAAACTGGGCGTATCAGCAAGCGCGCAACAATTGGGTTCTCAGTATTGATGCCGATGAACGCGCGACGGAAGAGCTTAAAGAAGAAATTATTGAGCTATTAAAGAATAAGCCGGAATTTAAGGCGTATGCCATTCCCAGGCGGAATTATATAGGGGACCATTGGCTTAAGTACGGAGGAGAATACCCGGCGCCACAGACAAGATTATTTTTAAAAGATGAATTCAAGTATGAGGAGGCAGAAGTTCATCCTTGTGCGATAATGGAAGGCGATACGGGGTTTCTTAAAGGAGACCTTATACATTATTCGCACAAAGACATAACCGATTATCTGAGAAGCCTGAACACTCATACAAGTCTTGAAGCCAGGAAGTGGTTTTTAACCGGAAGAAAGATGAGTTTCGGAAAGGCCCTTTGGAGAGCGCTTGACAGATGTTTCTATAGACGTCTCTTAAGAAAAAAAGGATATAAGGACGGTATTTACGGCGTTACTGTTGCGATCTTCAGCGGGTTTTATCAGCTTGTAAGCTATGTAAAGTACAGAGAGATGATAGAGAAGAGCGGGGAGGAATAGATGGCAAGAGAAAAGTTATCAGTCGTTATTCTCACAAAAAATGAAGAAGACAGGATCAGGACGTGCCTTGAAAGCATTAAGTGGGTAGACGAAATAGTGCTGGTCGACGGCGAGAGTACCGACAGGACCATTGACATTGCTAAAGAATATGGCGCTAAAATAGTTTCACATAAGTTTGGCGGCGATTTTGGAGAGGAAAGAAATATCGGCATAGATAATTCTTCCGGCGATTGGATATTGCAGTTGGACGCCGATGAAGTAGTTACGGAGGGCTTCAGAAAAAGGGTTGAAGAGATCCTGAACGGAGATTATGGCCCGACAGCGTATAAGTTTATACGCAAGAACACGTTTTTGGGAAAATTCATGAGATATGGAGGCTGGTATCATTATTCTCCGCATTTCTTTAAAAAGGGCTATGCAAGATATAAAGGAAGAGTTCATCATCACCTGATTGCCGATGGGGAGATAGCAAAGCTTGAAGAAGAGATAGAGCACAACCCGTTTGACAATATAACCGAGCTTATCGGAAGACAGAATAGATATACCAACCTTGAGGCTCAGGAAATATTCGATCTAAGGGGAAAAATAGACGAGAAAGAGATAAGGTATAACATTAAGCTAAAACCTGTTAAACTTTTTTGGAAATTCTATGTTAAGAAAAAGGGATATAAAGAAGGAATGCATGGTTTTATTTTTTCCGTTCTCTTTGCGTGGGTTCACTTCCTTAAATGGGTGAAATACTGGGAACTCGTACGAGAGAAATAAGGATCTTCCTAAGGCTCTTAGCGGATATCGCAAGGGCCCGGGCGTGCTAATGGCGGTTGATGTAGATCCGATGAGTATGTGATCTTTAAAACTTTTAAAACGACAGCTCATATGTTCGGCGCTCAAACAGTCCTCGCCCCGACGGGCACCCCGTGAAACGGGGTCGCGGGGCTGCGGAACTCGCGGCGAACACATTCCCTGTCGTTCCTCTTAGGGAAGATCACCCTGGGGGTGGGCTGTTATAATTCGGAAACGAACCATATTATTAAGACGATGGGGTTCGTCTTCCTGGAATGGCTGGCGAGTTTAAATACTGGTGACTTGGTGACTTGGTGACAGGTGACCAGTATTGACATGTGACATGTAACTTTGCGACTTTATTATGAATGATTATAAATGCGACATAATACTCTTAAGCTACGAAAGTCCGGATCTATTAAAGCGATGCGTGCAGAGCGTGCTTGAGTGTACACGAGTAAGATCTAAACTCATCATTGTTGATAACGCAAGCCTTGACCCCGAGGTTGTCCGTTACTTGAAAGATGTCCACGGCAATGAGACCTTGGAAGTCGAAAAACTCATGAGCGAAGAAAACGCGGGGTTTGCAGGAGGTATAAATAAGGGGCTCCAGCTTTCTTTGTCGCCGTTTGTCTGCATTCTTAACAATGATTGTGTGGTAACCGACGGATGGCTTGAAGAAATGATACAGGTTTCCGAATCGCGAGAAGACATAGGATTAGTTAACCCTCAAAGCAATACTTTCGGCTCCCGCCCCAGGAAGGACCAAACTATAGAAGACCACGCTGAGGATGTTCGTAAAAAAAGAGGGCAATTTACCGAGATAGGGCATGCCATAGGTTTTGCGTGTCTTATAAAAAGAGAGGTTATTGAAAAAATAGGATATTTAGATGAAGCCTATGAAGGCGTGTGCTATGAAGATACCGATTATTCAGTAAGGGCTTACAGGGCCGGATATACTCCTGTTGTAGCCGAAGGCGCGTATGTTTATCATACTGAGCAGGCTTCCAGGAAGAATCTTCCGGGCAAAGAAAGAATATATGAAAAAAATAGAAAGATATTCGAAAAAAGATGGGGACGCCTTTTAAGAGTTCTGGTCTTTCTGGACGACGGTCTAAAAGACCTTTCGGAATACTATGAGGTCTTTAAGGGGCTAGCCAGGGAAAGGACCTTTATCAGCATATGGGTCAGAGAAGGGTCTTGCGCAGGAAGCACTGTGAGACATTCTGATATAGGGGTTAAGGAAATAGGGAAGTTTGGAGTAAGTTCGAGATTGATATGGGCGATCCTGACCAAGAAAAAGAAATATAACGCTGTTATCCTTGAAGAGGGACGCCTGGCCTCGTTTCTTTCTTCCATTAAACTTTTTCATAAAGCTGATATTTTTACGTTTCACTATGATGCGAAGATAAAAAACGGCAAGGGAGACCTTTTTGACCTGAAGGATCCGGCCCGGATGG
>JAQBAV010000011.1:0-12776 GCA_032126595.1 Candidatus Omnitrophota bacterium
CAGCGCCAAAGCTTCCTTTGCCTAAAATTCCAAGTACTTTATATCTGTCGTTAATAATGACGCCGGTGGCAAGAGGGCGCCCTATCTGAGCATCTTCTATACGTTTGCACTTAAGTTCATAATCTCTTTCGGCTTCATTGAGCTCTTCTTCTGTCTTCTTTAATCGTCTCTGTAATTCTAACAGCTCAGAGTGTATCTCTCTTTTTATCTCCGCAATTTCTGCTTCCAAAGCCCTTCTCTTTCCATCTAATCTTTTAATAGACTCTACAAGATCGCTTTTCGCTTTCCATTTATGATAAGCGTCTACATATCTTGCGTTTGTTTTGTCTTCGCCGACCTCTCTGTAGAGTTCTGCTAATCCAGCCATATCAGCCTGCAGTTCTAAGTCGGCCAACTTGACGCTATTGGCTTTAAACATTTGCTTAAATTGAATAAGTTTGATTTGAAGCGCATCATTCGCTGCATTCTGCTTTTCTCTTGCCTCCCGAGTTCTTTCGTTAGCTTGGGAAGAATTCTCCCTGACGTTTATTTCGAGGGTAAGCTCACTAATGTCTTCAGAAAGTTCCCGGATTATAAGAGCCTGGTTATCCAAATAAAGTATAAGATCGTTAATATACGGGTCCTCAAAGGAACTAAGAAGCTTTCCAAACTCAGGCATGCTAGTATTGATTACAAGGTCTGAACCTGCGACTTGTATATATTCTCTGTAGATCTTTATCATCTGGCCTTGAAGATTTGAGCGTTCTCTAAAGGCGAGCCTCAACTCCTCTTTAAGGTCAGCGTGTAGAGAAATATTGCCCTCTAAGACTGCCTTATAAGTTCCTACTGTGATATTTTTTATATTTTGCCTTTCCAGCTCTTCTCTAAGTTTCTGCGATACTATAACCTCTCCCTTGAGGGCCGACCTAAGGTCTTCAACACCAATGACTCTCACTTTTACGCGCTTAACCTCAGGAATCAATTCCGGAAAATATCTTCCCATGTCTTCGCTTTCGGAAGCAATCTCAAAAGGCTCAGTTTTTGCGTGGCCATCTACTAGAATTACGAGATCCAACTGATGAGGGTAGGCATCGTTTGCGGCGTCTTTGACATCAAAATATCCTGTTCTTGATCCTACATAGATTCTTGAAACCCTTGTCTGTTTAAAAATTGTGGAAGGATTATCAGAAAGGTAGTACCTTAATCCTTTAACGAGTTTTTCTATTCTACCATTGTACAAAAGTTCATCTTTAAATCTTGAAATGTGGCGATAATCCATTTTTTCGCCATGAGAAGAAGATGTGCTGCTCTTGCTGGATGCCGAACTAGCCTCTTCTGAAGCGCTGGCTGATTTCCTTCTAATGTACTGATAGTACCAGTTGCCATGAGTGTACAAACTTCTAAGAATGTCATCCAACTCCTTGATGACGAAGAACCCTTTAGCCTGCGGCCTAATCAGCTCTGCAAGACGGGGATTGGAAATATCTCTAAATCTAATGGCTGGCTTCCTGCTGCGCATTGATCTCTGTGACTTATCGGCTGCGCCGTAAGGAGAAGCCGCGGCTATAAGTATGTCGCTGGGGTCACCCTCATATTGACCTAGCCACATGCTCTTCTCGAAAATTGTTTCACGCATAACAGCAATATAACCCCGTATCTTATCCTTCCATTCCGGACTGTAATACGCAACGTTTGCGCCCAAGTCGCTTAACCATTTATCAAGTTCATCTTTTAACCCTCTATCTATAACATCTACGGTATCTATATACTCCCTGAAATCCTTTATCTTGTTATAGATGTACTGCTCTATGTTCTGAACTGCCAAGTCTTTGGAGCTTTCTTTATCCAATACCATCTGACCATTTAGGGCCTCAAAATAAGCTCTGGCATTTAAGACGCTTAGGAACTTATTCCTGTCTTCCACTCTATTAAAATGTCTTAAAGCTGAAAGCATCGGGCCAATAAAATAGGAGTAATCTTTTCCTGTGTCGGGCGACTTAGTTAAAACCCCATCAACACTTTCCGGCTTAAGCGCAACATCACTTAAGCTTCCGTTCGGCAGGAATTTTTTCGTTATCTCAAAAAGATCGTTATAAAAGTCAACAGCGTCTCGTCCTTTGGATAAACTAAATATACTGCTGGCAATAATTCTGGCTTCTGTCTCCAGGCCTCTACCATGGAACTGCTGACCAAATCTTTTTGCCTCTTGGCCGTGATCATTAAGGAAGTTATCTCTTATCCATTTTCTTATACCTGTAGCCCACTTATCATTATAAATCGCCTGAGCTTTTCCAACTTCAATACCAAGGTCTTTCGCCTTTTTTCTCCAGCTATCTATTTCCACAACTTCGTGAGCTATGCGCGCTGCCAGATATACGGCGCCTTTATTCTTTAATCTATTGTATTCTTCTTCCGTTATATGGATGTTCCCTGTACGAATACCTGCGTGGGTAGTCACTCCCCCGGCAAAATCTCTTCTTCCTACATTGTATACATACAAGTTGTAGCCGTTCTGCTCTATGCTCCATGCAACTTTCTGTCCAATAGGCGTTTTGTTGAGCTCTGCCATGGTCTCTGGCATGTCTGGCGAAGCATACATTCTGGAATCTGATGCCTCTTTTGAATCAGTCCATAAAGCTCTTATGACATCATTAACTCCATATTCACCCGCAAGCTTCCAGCTTCTTGTGCGATGTATCATCTTGCTTACAAACTCAACGAATGGTTTCAACGCGCCGCTCTTATGTTTCTTAAGGACTTCTTTCTTTGCTCCTTCATGAACAGCAATGTCACCTTCGGAGGATAAAGTAACATCATCAGTGCTTTCCCCGACACCTTCCTCATCGACTTTTCTATCCTCTATATTAGATGTCTCGGTTTCCGTGTCCTCGACATCCTTATTCTCTGTATCTATTACCTTTATCCATATATTTTTAAATACTAATTCATCTCTACTTAGTAGGTCTTTTTCCTCGTCGTCTGTAACGCGCTTCAACGAAACTAAATACAGCTTCCCATTAACCAAATACTTAATAAATATCTTCCCGTCCAAGGTAAGACTTACACTATCCTTATCAAAATTCACTCGCACGCTTGCTGGAAAGAAATTGCTTTTCACTAAACGAGGCATAACCTCATTAACAATCAGGGACTGGATAAAGTCATCAATTTTATCAGGACTGACTCTTTCGGCTTCGCTGTCGTATCTATTAAAAAACTCATCGCCTATTTCTGCAAGACCCATATAAGAAGGAAGGTCTTCCGATAAGTTTTTGTCAAAATCGCCAGACGTTGGAGCGAGATATTCTCTCGCGTAGGATTTATGGGCATTGTAGTCAGAAAGATCAGGGTTCGCCCACACTACGTTCTGTACGAGAAACGTAATGAATAAAACCGCTGATATGGCTTTTTTTATTTTTAACGTTTTCATAATATAGTTAGTTTAACAAAAAGTTAATGATATGTCAATATAAATCAACATCCAAAAAACTAACTATTTTCTATCTAACCTTCACTTCTGTCCGGCCGGGGCGGAGCCGCCCCGGCCGGGAGTAACGGGTAACAGGATTTAAACAAAAAGGGGTAAATGTTGCGGAGAGTTCCGCAGCCCCGATAAATCGGGGCGAGGACTGTTTGAGCATGAAGTACATTCGCTTGGCCTTATAAAAAAAGTGGGGGTGATTTGCACATCACCCCCATATTCTCCCTTCCTGCATAGGCGCGGGATTATAGTGCTCTGAGGACCTGCCTCAGGGCATTTTCTTGTTCGGTTAATTCGTTAAGATCGATCTTTCTTATCCTAAGAATAGATATACCATTCAAGAAGTTTTTCATGTTATCAAAACTGGATAGATCTTTAATAAACTCGGAATCATCCGTAATGTATCTCATTATTTTCTGCACACTTGTTAATAGTCCCTGTGCTATTTCGTATTGTTCGGCTTCCATATAGGCCTTATAGTCTATCAGTCCAATACCTAATAAATTGTGTAATATTGTCTGTGTGTAGTCTTCGCCATTGTCAAATTGCTCTCTGGGGAAACCCGATATTTTGTTAGAGCTCTGATTCATGGCCTCTAAGGTTGCTCCAAACTCATCTTTAAGTCTTGCAGCATCAAGACTAGTATCAACAAAGGCTATCACTCTAGAATCAATAGATTGAGTAAACTCATCATCGGCGGCCTTAGTCAAAGCAGCCTTAAAAGAATCTTCATCCCCCCTTACATAGTATTCAATCTTTACATTAGCTTTCTTTGCCAGCTCTTCCAGGGCTTCCAGTCCCGCTCTTCTTGCCATCTTTCTTTCAGATTCATCCAGACCTACCGCTCGTTTTCTCCCAATTTCATCCCACTGCTCCTGAGTAACAGACATTATAATTCTATAAGGAGCGCTGTTCGGCCTGAAGTTATTCATTAGATCCACAATGCGACGCTCCATGAGCACTTCTTGCGCAGCATTATAAAAAGCAAATTCGGGATCATTTGAATGAACCGGCTCGATAGCCTCCAACTCTTCCTGCGTCATATATAATAATTCTTTTGACTCCAGGAGAGGAATGTCAAATCCCGTTGTTCTCTTTTTGTCCGGCTGCTCTTTATAGGCCTGCCTCTCAACTTGTTTTATTGCCGGGTGGTCAAGATTCTCTTCAACTTCCAAGAATTCGTGGACCAATAAACTAGCAAGTGCAACCTCGTCCTGCTCGAATTCATCAGTCATATTTCTTTCCGGATTACTGTTTAATATAACGACAAGATTCCCTCTATCCATAACACCTATTGAATACCTGTCATAGTCATTAACGCCCTCGACTTCTGAGAAGTTAACCTCTCTTATCTCAAAATCTTTTATTTCCAGACCCTTTTTTACCGGACTTTTTGGAATAGCGCTGAATTCTGCCAGTAAGTCATTTGCCAAACTTCTTACCCTATTTACAGAATTTCTTCCTAACTCCACTACACCGGATGTATCTGTATTCTCTCTGGATTTATCCAAAAATCTTTGCCTATTTTCAGGACTCATCCTAAACAGGCTCGGCGCAGTACCCGGAATCTTTGAAGCTGCAACGTTTTCGTATACAACCGGCGGGAGCGACATTCTAAATATTGCTCCGCTATCATAGGCGCCTTCCGGCAGAGTAATTACAGAGGGCGTAAAAGGTTCGGGGTTGTTGTATAAATTTGCCACACCTATCACAAAAGACTCTAAACCGCTTCTAACGTCGACTTCTTCGGGCATTACTATACCGGAACCTAATACCGCGGCTCTATCTGCTTCTGAAAGTTCTTCTACTCCCTGATCTATGACCCTGTACCTATTTTGAGTGTCACGATCAAACCGCTCAAAGGTCTTCTCGACTTCGCCCGTCCTATCGATTCTTTGACTGTTTATAAAATTGATTGCCATTATGCGGTCGAGTCTAGACTGCACCGCTTCATCCAGACCCCGCTCAACGCTTACAGGTTTACCACTGTAAGAGAACTTGATTCCAAGGCCTTCCAGGGCTTCAATTCTTTCAGTAATACCCTCTTGGCCCACTTCAATTTTTTCTTGAGAGCGTGATTCAAGAGTTTGGCCCTGCCAGTCAATATCGTTTATTTCCGCAATACTTGTTATGTTATAGACTTCTCCGCCGACATTAATGGTGCTTCTTGGATAGTCGGCAAGATCTACATTCATCCCTTGATATCTTCCAATAACAATATTTCCATCTAAAAGAGTAAAGCTGATAATGTCGCCTTCTCTGGTCTGGCTTGCTATGTCTCTTACATCGATTATTCTCCCCACATCTCCCAGATTGGCAAAATTTAAACTTCCCGCATTATTATCAAGGGTATCGACCATGGCCAGCCCGGCGGCAAATTTTGTCTGTTCTTCGGTTCTAGCTTCTTTAAGAATATCAAAGTTTATGCCCCGATAGATGGCAACATTCCTGGCTAAACCATCAACATTTCTAACCTGTATAAAATTGTTCACACCGATCCCATATTTAGATTTTATTAATAAGTTGGCAGCGTTTTTCATCGCTTCAATGGAAGGAGTTTTCAGCTCCTCTATAAGTCTATCGATTTGAGGTATTAGCTGATTTGCGATTCGGTCTTTTGCATACTTGGATATCGCCGCCTGTTGCATCTTTTCCAGTCTGGCTTTCTCAAGATCAAGTTCATCTCTAAAATATTCTGCTCTTCCGGCTTTATCTGCCTCGTTGCCTGTATCAGCATATTCAACGGCTTCGGCATAAGTCCTTACGTCCTGAGTCATATTTTCTACACGGGCTCTTTGTACTTCAGTAACCACTTCCACAATAGGAGCGCGCGCTTCTACGACTGCTTCGTCTGCAGCATCGGCAGTCGATACAGCCTCGTCCTCCAGTCCTTCCAGCATCTGGTCTAGCTCACTTCTTGCACCTTCACTCTCTGTTTGTGCTCTTTCCTGGAACTGTCTTTCAGCCGCAACGAGTATCTGTTTTAATTTCTCCTGAGTTTCTATTGAGACATCGTCCTCTCCAAGAATCTCATTCAATTTATCCGCCAGCTGTCTGCCGTCAAAACCCTGTTCAATAAGCGTAAGGACAATATCAAACATATGAAGATTGTCACCATACTGGCGAAATCTCTCCAATATAAACTTGGCGTCTTCCATAGCGTCTTCTGTGTCAGGCTCAATGCCAAACTCACTGTCGCCTTTGTATTTAGCTATAGTGGGGTGTAATATTTTTGCCAGTTGTGCCGCATTCGCTTGCCCTTCAGTAACTAAAACTTTTCCTATTGCTTGCTGCAGGGAAACTTCTGCGGTTATCTCCAACAGTTCAATACTAACACTATCGAGGTCGTTAATATCCTGTACTCCCCTCTCAGTTAAAAATTCTCTTGCCCTGACTACTGCCTCTTCCTGGCCTTCGTCTAAGGCTCTGTCGGGCTTTTTAAGATGATCCCGCAATACCCCAATGTCCTTGCTTCTATCATAAAGATTCTGTACTCTGATAGCTTCTTTATTACCGGTCCTGATAAGCTCTCTTTGCATGGCTGCGTCCAGCATTTTCTCGGCCCTGTTAAGATTGCTTATATCTCTACTATCTGGATCAGACTTAAACACCTCTTCTGCAGCTATAGCAGCCATCTGCCATACAACAATAGAATTCTCATCAAGTCTGTCCAGCCTCTGGGCCTCAGCTTCCGCGGCCCTAAAGGCGGCTCTTCTTTTTACCTGTTGCTTAGTTCCATTAATACTTCGGGCTATTCTTTTCGCATAAGCAAGGGCTTTAGTAAGCGCATCGTCAGTCATATCCCTGTCTTCGGCCAAGTCCTGACCTGCCATGAAACTGTTAACTTCTTCGGGAGTGAGAACCGCTCCGCTATCAGCCTGTATTTCATCCAGAGTCTGGTGTATTTCGCTGTTTGCCCCATCAATCGCTCTTAACCGGCTATTTATCTGGGTCCTTATTTTTGCCATTTCTTTTATTCTTGCATCTATCTCATTGGTGAAAGTTTCATTATCCATATCTATCAGCGCCGGATTATCCGCACTGAATTTAAATTCTCTCCACAGATCACTGTCGGCCCGAATAAGATCTCTATTGGCCATGCCTATTTTTGTTTCCCAGGGATTTACTACACGTTCGGCAATATCTTCGTTATAGTTATCGGTATAATCCTCTTCAGCCCCTTCAGCGAAAGCATAAAAATAAGCTCTTTCCTTAATAGAGTTCTCCAAATTTCCAAGAACGCCAAGAGCATCTTCCGGGTCCATTTCTTCTAAGCTATCCAATGTATCGCGCTGTTGTATAAACTTCGCGAGGAAATAATGTCTATCTTGCCTGTCTCTTTCTATTATTCCATAATGATCTCTTAAAATATCCTTTGCAAAATCTTCCCCTTTTAGTTCACCTTCTAATATACTCTTCACCTGAGCTGCATCAGCTGCTTTTGTCGTTCTCTCTATTGCAGCCTGTCGTTCTCTTTCCAGACCGGATGCGAGGGCTTCCGCCCTGCCGGCCGGAGCCTCCTCTTCAACTATCGCTCCAGCCTCTTCGCCTTCTTCAAGGGCTGCGCGTCTTTCTTCTTCCGCGGCCAAAGCTCTGGCAATATTTATTATTTTGTCAGCATAAGGAATGAGCTTATCTTCCAATTCCATAGGATTTCCTTGTTCGTCAAGATCGACAAATTTCCCGGAGCGCAATGTAAAGTTTTCAATGCCATACCCAAGGAAATATTCATTGTCTATTTTTTCTTTAGACATATCGGTATTGTTAACCACTTTTTCAGCCTCAGCTATAAGGTCATACGCATCAATTCCATATATATCTCTTACCTGTGCTCTCGCCCCACCGTTGACCGAGTTAATCGCAAGTATTCTGTCAGCAAGTATTCCGGGCGTTATTTCGGGGTTATCCATTATCGGACCTTCATCCCGAACGGGCATTTTTACTAAATCAAGCATCCTGGCCTTTGCCAGTTCATTTAGGTCGCTATCATCGCCCGTTATGTTATAAGGCATACTGTATGGATCGCCTTCTATTCCCAGCGCTTTATGAACATCGCTGATCGCCTTATTAAGGCCGTCAACAAAGGTTTGTTTTGCATCTTGAGTTTCCCTCTCGACAAGGATTTGGTTTGCTTCTTGAAGCCTTCTATTAGCCTCGTTTAGTTGTGTGTCTACCGCTGTAGCTCCATAAATCCTTGCCGCGGCAGCAACTGCATTCTCCCAGTTGTTAACGATTTCTTGCAAGTCCTTAAAAGACTTCTGAGGCTTAGCATCCAGTTTTCTGGCATTAGAAACTGCTAGTCCATAATCTTGCTGTGCTTTTTGAAGAACCCTCTTTTCTCCTTGAAGACGATCTAATACTTCTTCGGTCTGCGCTATAAGTTCCGCATCGGAAAATGTATGCCAAAGATTTTTAACATTCATTCCTATTAAGTCGCTATCTTTAGCTCCGGCCGCTCTCATCTGTTCATTAAGGTCTCTTATCAAGGTAACCTTGTCTCTATATCTCTGGGTTGTTACTCCCGAAGTGACTAAAGAAGTAGCCCCGGAAAGTTTAAGGCCAACATCTCCAAGAATTTCCTTTAGTTCTCTTATTCTGTTTTGAAGATCCTGAACAGACATAGCGTCTCTTAAAATTATTCTTTTACTGGCACTCTTGGTGTCAGGATTTATGCCATTATCCGCTAGTATCTGGCGCTTGGTAAGCATGCCATCCAAAGCTTTCTCGGCTATTTCATCCTTTCCAAGCTCCTTGGCTAAGTCCCCAAGAATATTAGAGTATCTAATGAGTAGATAAGTTGCATTAACGGGTATTTGTTTCCCCGCAGGCATCAACTGATTAGTTTTATCGATTAATGCTTTTCTTTTCTCGAGTGTTTCCTTGCTGGACCTATTGTATATAAGCGAATAGTTTGTAGCGTCTCCAAAATTCACTCCCAGACCCTCAAGGAAGTCAAACTTATCTGCGATCCTATCAACATTATTAGCGCCAAGCCAGCTCCATAGAGCGCTTCTTGACTTAATGTCAGGATCCGCTCTATCCTGAGCCATGGCAATAAGATCCGCTTTTGTTAATGTCAAAGTTTCTTCGTTTAAGGCCAGCTGAGCATTTTCAGGCAGCATTAAATTTAGCTTATTTAGAAGGGTAATGTTTTCAGTAATAGCACCTCTATCGCCTTCAAAGAGTCCTACCCGGGCGCCATAAACATCAACACCCTGACTTCTTAAATACTCAATATATTCCCCGTCTCCTTCGCGGACATCAATTACTTCCTTTGCTTTTATTCTCGTATCGAGTTCGACTGCTTTTAAATTTAGAAGATTTATGCCAACACCGATGTATATGTCATAACCCAATTGTTCCAATCTGGCCATTCTTGCTTTTAAACCTTTAATATGTTGAGTCCGGGAATATTATCCCGTTCTATACCTAAAGCTTCCCAAACCTGATCTTGGCTGCCGTCGGTAAGCGCCTCTATAGTAGCTTTGGCAATACTAGCTCGGTCTGCCCCGACTATTGAGGGTTGTGTAAGGCTTTCCTCATCACCCCTGGCAACGTCTCTTCCGCCTTCCCAACGAACTTCGGCTTCAGCTATCTGCCAGACAGGCTGGATTCTCAATCTCTCGGAAATCCCCTTAAGGTCGGCCACATTCATCTCACCGGCAAGTACTCTCTCTATCAAGAGACTTGTAACATGGTCATATGCATACCCGGCCGCTAAGTCATGATATAGAGTTCGCTTTAGGTCTTCCGCGCTTTCTATTCCGGCCTGGTTTATGTGTAACCCCTTCCCGCCCGGATGAGCTTTAAACAGATTGGCTGGCAAGCCTGCAATCAGATTGATCTGAACGCCATCAGCCGCAATCCTCTCCAGGGCTTCGGCATCATTATCATATCCGAGACTTCTTAGCTCACTGGCAACTTCAAGATATCTTTCGCTTGTTTCGCTTCTAACTCCGGCATATTCACTATCCTCAAGGGCTCTTGCCCTGTTTTCAGCAAAGGCTTTTTCTATAACAGGATCTAAATAAAGATCGTTTACGAGCCTGTTGATCTCTTCCATAGAAACTGACAGGATTACGTTAGCGGGATTGCGTCCCTCTTCTGCCGTAGCCGGCTCGGCATCATTTCCGTTAGCGTCTTTTAAACCGGTAATTTCTAATGTGTATCCTTCTGGATATACTTCTGAAAGTGTAGCTTTTAAGGTCTGGATTATAACTTCATCTCTAAAGGCTTGCACGCCCTCATTACCCCAGACTTCCTGCGCTAACTGTGAAGAAAAAGCGGCAACCATCAAGAATGATGCCTGCGCGATAGTGGAACGAATAACGCTTCTAAGATCGTTAGTCTCTCCGGCAAGTAGATCAAAATAAGGACTCTCATACCCTTCGACTTTTTCAAATTTCGGCATTACTGAAACGTACGAAATTCCTTCTTTCTTAAATAGCTCAGCAAGATTATCAGCGTGAAAACCACCGGTCATAAGAATTGCACCGCTTCGCCCGCCCTGGAGCGCTCCAAAGCGCATATTCTTAAGGAATACCTCATCTCTTTTAAATGAAAATTTAAAGAAATCCCCCAGCTCTTCTCGATATCCATCCAGCTTTGAAATACCAGAACTTAGCCTGAATGACATCTTATATTTGGGGGCTTCTTTTTCGATAAAACTTACAAAGCTCCCTACATCAAAAGAGTTCTTGTTGTCGGTATAATACTCGTAATCCTTTTTGTTTAAGCGAAGGTCAAAGAAATTGCTAAGAATAGTAAAATTGCGTGAAAGCTTATCTAGTTCTCTCTGCGTATTATTTTTAAATATATCTTCCTTTATCTGAGCCTCAAGCGTATCCATCTCGTCCATGATCATTGAACGGTCAATAGATTCATAGGTTGAGATGTAACCAATATATGAGCTTAGCTCTGGGAACTGCCTCGTATCGATCTTCGCTTCGGTGGCCTTACCTATCAGATACTTAAAGAAAGCTTCTGTAGAAAGCTTCTTTGTCTTATATTCAATTGTTCTACTAACAAGGTTCCGTATCTCATTCTTTGACAGCTTATTCTTTAGTTCTTCTACCAGTCTATTGCGCTCAGCATTAGCCTCTCTAAAATTAATACCCTCCTGCTCTTCCAAAGATTTATTAAGAAGGAAAAGGTTAGGATAGTCTGTCAACTTTATTGAGTGCGCGGCAGCTTTATCGGTTAAATATTCAAAGTAGTCTTTGAAAGATAAATTCTTTGCATTAAATGAACCGGATGTAAGGTCTATGTCTAATAGTTCAGAGCCATAAATATGACGCTTAAGATTGTTAAGCGCATGCTGGAGCTCACCAAGATATTTCTCAACGTCACTTCTGTTCTCCAAAGAATCTCTATAGACCATAAGGTTCTTCAGGTAGAGATCTTTCTCTTCAACACCCCAGAGTAGAACTTTATCAGGATTATTTATTGCAAATATTTCCGCTCCGTTTATCTCGCCCTTCTTTGCAAAATAGTCGGTAACTTCTTCGCGTATAGGACCGTCTGAAATAGCAGTAAAGACTTCCAGATTATAGTCACCTACACCGCCTTCTAGATTGAGAACCCGAATACCGTATTCCCTATTTAGAAAATCGATAATATTAGATATTTTCTGCTGAGCATAATAATTGGAGTGGGCGTCTTGTATATGAATTACGACCTGATTTGAAGATCCCTGATGAAGGTCTCTTATCTCGCCAAGGTGGGCTGGCAAAGCAAATGATTCAACATCAAGCGATGCAAACTGCCCCTTTAGCGGCTCTTCAAACTCAAAAGGGAGACCATTCGCGCCGATGACTGACCACGCATCCCGGCAGACAAATGATAATAAAAATACACACACAACACTTATTGTTAAAGCGTCCTTAAGTAGTTTATGTGCGTCGCCCCGCAAAACCTTCATACCTGCACCCCTTCTTAATTGACTTTTTAAATCTTTTTACTAAGTTCCCTAAAAAAATGTTTTTACTGCATGCATCTCCCTATAAAATTAACAAAAACTTAATACAAAACAACATCCTTTCCTCCTACTTATAGTTTACATTAGTCCTTTGGCCTAATACAAATTTTTTCATCTTACTTTTTTATACCCTAACATTTGCTATTTTTTCTTTACGCAGATAGTAATGTGCGTGCTTGGGCATCATAAATACTCTTAATATCATCGAAATTAAGTCTTTCTGCTTCCGGTATTAACAATAATATCCTTCGATTTTTTACTGTTATATCGATTTTTGGATGTAAATTTTGATAATTATCCATTTCCAATATAATGCTGTCGTTTAGGGCTACCTGAACG
>JAQBAV010000012.1:0-6600 GCA_032126595.1 Candidatus Omnitrophota bacterium
CGCTCCCGCTAAAGGCAAGGCAAATAAAGCTGTAATAGATTTGGTTGCAGAAAAATATAATGTGCCTAAGAGTAATGTGAGAATAGTCCTTGGGCTAACAAATAGAAACAAAATAGTGGAGGTTCTTAAGTAATGAGCAGCATTGGAATAATCGGAGGAAGCGCTCTTTATGATATTGAAGAGATCAAAATACATGAAAGAAAAAAAATATCAACTCCATTTGGAGAACCTTCCGATGAGTATATTATCGGTGAATATGCGGGTAGAGAGGTAGTTTTTCTGCCAAGACACGGACATAATCACTCGATCCTTCCTACGGAGATAAATTATAGAGCAAATATTTATGGGTTTAAGGTTTTGGGAATTGAGAGAATAATATCTGTTGCTGCGGTTGGAAGTCTAAAAAGAGATATTCATCCTTTAGATATTGTCCTTGTTGACCAGTTTATTGATAGAACCAACCAGGCAAGACCAACCACATTTTTCGGCGATGGCATTGTCGCGCACATATCTTTAGCGGAGCCGGTGTGCAACGAACTCCGTGAAGCTATATACAACGCGAATAAAGATATCAAAATAAAGATTCATGACTGTGGAACATATATAAACATGGAAGGCCCGGCGTTCTCCACAGAAGCTGAATCGCATCTTTACAAAAGTTGGGGAGTTGATGTTATAGGTATGACAAATATGCCAGAAGCTAGATTGTGCCGTGAGGCGGGTATATGCTACTCAACTATAGCTACAGTCACTGATTATGACTGCTGGTATCAAGGTTCAGAAGTAAGCACTGTCTCCGTAGATATGGTTATGGAAAACCTTAAGAAAAATATTAAAGAAGCCAAGACCATGTTAGTCAACGTCTTAAAACACTTACCTAAGAAAAAGACATGTAAGTGTCACGAAGCCTTGGCCAACGCTATACTGACTCCAAAAGAAGCCGTTCCAAAGGAAACACTTGAGAAACTAAAACCGATCATAGAAGGATTCATTTAGGATTAAGGATTAAGATATATGAGTGAAGAAAAAAAGGTTAATTATAAAGAAACATTAAATCTTCCGCGTACGGATTTTCCCATGAAGGCGAACTTGCCTCAAAGAGAACCGGACGCTTTAAAGAAGTGGGAAAAAGAAGATACTTATTCAAAGATTCTTAAAAAGAGAAAATCTTCCGGTAAGAACTTTATTCTTCACGACGGCCCGCCTTATGCAAATGGTCACATTCATATGGGCCACGTCCTTAATAAGCTCCTGAAAGATATATGTGTTAAGTATTATGCCATGAACGGACACTACGCCCCGTACATTCCGGGATGGGATTGTCACGGGCTTCCTGTTGAGCATCAACTTTTTAAGGAGCTCAATATGAAAAAAGGGGATATAGGGCAGGTAGAGTTCCGCAAAAAAGCATATAAATACGCAATGAAATTCGTAAAGATACAGACGAAAGAATTTAAAAGGCTTGGCATTTTTGGCGATTGGGATAACCCGTACCTTACTTTAAGTAAAGACTATGAAGCCAATATACTTTACGCATTGGCCGATCTTTATGAAAAAGGGTTCATATACAAAGGTCTTAAGCCGGTTAATTGGTGTAAAACTTGCGAAACCGCTCTGGCTGAAGCAGAAGTGGAATACGAAGACAAAACTTCTCCATCAATTTTTGTGAAGTTTGAATCACGCAAGAAAGTCCGGGATAAAAAGACATTTTTCGTTATTTGGACGACCACTCCTTGGACACTTCTCGCTAACGTGGCGATAGCTCTTCATCCGGACTTTAAGTATTCTTTTGTTGAGGTTAAGGGCGAAGTCTGGGTAATAGCAGGCGATTTAGTTGATAGTCTTATGGAGAAGTTTGGCATAAAAGATTTTAAGGTTATCGGGCAGTCTTTGGGCAAAGATGTTGTAAGTGATTTTAAAGAAGCCGCTCATCCGTTTATTAAGAGAGAATCAGCCTTGGTTTTGGCGGACTATGTTACCAAGGAAGAAGGAACAGGGTGTGTACATACGGCTCCGGGTCACGGCCAGGATGACTACGCAACCGGTAAAAAATACAACCTTCCCGTAATAATGCCCGTAAACCACCTGGGTAAATTTACTGATGAAGGCGGAGAGTTTGCCGGTGAAGATGTCATAGAAGCTAATAAAGGGATTATCGAAAAAATGAAGAGCGATGGATCTCTAATTTTTACCGAGAATGTCCGGCACTCGTATCCTCATTGCTGGAGATGTAAAGAGCCGATAATATTCCGTGCGACCGAACAGTGGTTTATGAGCATTGATCATAATAATCTTAGAGAAGGTCTTATTGAAGAGATAGAGAAAAAAGTAGAATGGATACCTGAAGCTGGAAAAGAACGTATATCGAGTATGGTTAGAAGCAGGCCCGATTGGTGTTTATCCCGTCAGAGATACTGGGGAGTGCCCATACCGGCATTTCAATGTACTTCTTGCGGAGACACATTTACCAGCGCCGAGATCATAAAGAAGGTTGCAGACTTAACCATGCAAGGCGGAGCCGATGTATGGTTTGAAAAGGAAAAGGAAGAATTTTTGGGCTCTGGCGCTAAATGCAGCAAGTGCGGAAGTGGGGAGTTAAAGAAAGAAGATGACATTCTTGATGTCTGGTTTGATTCAGGTGTGAGTCATAAAGCCGTTCTTGATGCTAGAGAAGAATTATCTTTTCCGGCCGATCTTTATCTTGAAGGCTCTGACCAGCATAGAGGATGGTTCCAAGCCGCGCTTATAACGTCCAAGGGTATTAATAATCGGGCGCCATACCGTAAGGTTCTTACGCATGGATTTGTTGTTGATGGTGACGGGAAAAAGATGTCCAAATCCATCGGCAATGTAATCGGACCCGAAGAAGTTATGAAAGAATATGGCGCTGACATATTAAGGCTATGGGTGGCCTCAAGCGATTATGAGGGCGATATTAAATTATCGTCAGAAATTCTTGCTCGCCTGGCTGACGGCTACAGAAAGATACGCAATACCTTTAGATACCTTCTAAGCAATCTTAACGATTTTAATCCTGATAAGGATGCTTTAGCTTTAGAAGATCTAACAGAAGTTGATAGATGGATGCTGTCACGTCTGGCGGGCCTGGTAAGAGATGTAACAAATCATTATAATAACTGGGAATTTTACAAGGTATATAGGGCTATCTATGATTTTTGTGTTTATGAGGTTAGCGCTTTTTATCTTGATGTTTCGAAGGATATATTGTATATTCTAGCGCCGAACTCGAAAGAAAGGCGTTCAGCACAAACCGTTCTTTTTAAGGTTCTTAATATGCTTACTCGTATCATCGCGCCGATACTTTCATTTACGACTGAAGAAGTTTGGACATATGCTTCTATTGACAACAAGGAAGAAAGTATCCATATGAGCGATTGGCCGGCCGAGGAAGAGATTAAAGGATGGCAGGATAAGGATCTGGATAAGAAGTGGAGCGGCTTGCTGAAGTTGAGGGACTTTATAATGAAGATTCTCGAGACTAAAAGAGCCTCTGACATGATAGGAAGTTCTCTGGAGGCTATGATAACGCTATATTCGGACAACAAAGAAACAATAGAAATTATAGAAAAAGATATAGAGCTATTTCCATTTTTATTTAAAGTTTCGCAAGCTGTACTTGTGGACGCGCCGGAAGACAAAATGGAGGATTATGAGCCTCTGCAGCTTAAGATAGGAGTTAAGAATGCAGTCGGTCATAAATGTCCAAGGTGTTGGAATTTTAGTGAGACAGTAGGGACAAATAAAGACTATCCAGACTTATGCGAGCGGTGCTATAATGTCATGTCTGAAAGGAGCTAATAATGCCTAAAAAGAAAACCTCAAAATCAGCTGCAAAGAGAGCGGTAACCAAGAAAAAACTTGTAAGCAAGAAAAAGACAGCGCCAAAGAAGAAGGTCGCTGCCAAAAAGAAAGCTGTTAATAAGCCTGCGGCAGGGAAAAAGCAGCAATACTCCAAGACCGACTTAAAAAAGATAAGAGAGGGCCTCCTTAAGAAGAAAGCTCAGATACTTGAAGAGCTTATGAGCATGAGGGGCAATTCATTAAATAGATCCTTAAAAGACGCCTCGGGCGATCTTTCAAGTTATACTTTTCACATGGCCGACATGGCAACAGATCTTTATGACAGAGAATTCTCCTTGGAGATTGCCGAAGGCGAAAGAGAGAGACTCTTTGTTTTGGACGATGCGATCAAACGCGTAGATGAAGGCGTCTACGGTAAATGTGACATGTGCGGCTGTCTTATATCTAAACAGCGCATGAAAGTGATACCTCAAGCCCAATATTGTATCAAATGCCAGGAAGAAGCAGAAAAACCCGAGGGCAAATAAAGATAGCCTACCTGATAGCTTTCTTAATCTATCTTCTGGATCAGCTTTCAAAGCTTATAGTCGTGCGTTATATGTCTATTGGCGAGAGCTTACCGGTCGTTAAGAATTTTCTGCATATAACTCTCGTACACAATACAGGTGCTGCATTCGGGATGTTAAAAACCCGGTCTATATTGTTTGTTATCATTGCTATTCTTTCAGTATTTTTCATTAACTATATGCTTTTACATAAAAGGCATATTCTTACCAGGCTCGAGAAGATAGCCCTCCTTTTTATCCTTGCTGGAACGGCGGGGAACCTCACTGACAGGCTAAGAATGGGGTACGTTATAGATTTTATAGACTTTAGAGTTTGGCCGGTTTTTAATATTGCCGACAGCTTTATCACTGTAGGCGCTATCATGCTTGCTGCGTCACTTATTTTGGGAAGGAATAAATAACTCAATATGCATAAAATACTTTTTTCCATAGGACCATTTACCGTCTATTCATACGGCTTTCTTGTCGCATTAGCATTTTTGACGGTAACGCTTCTTGTTGTTAGAAGAGCCGGAAAAATAGGGCTTGAGAGAAATAGTGTTCTGGACCTTATGCTTGCAGTTTTAATAGGCGGAGTTATTGGAGGCAGGCTTTTATTTGTTATGCTAAATTGGAAAGATTTCATGGGCGAGCCATTAAGAATGTTTATGATAAATGAAGGCGGCATGGCGTTTCACGGCTCCCTTATCGGAGGTTTCATAGGCGGTGCAGTTATCGTAAAACTTAAAAAGCTTCCCTTCTGGAGAACGGCAGATCTTGTATCTATGTACGCTCCGCTTGGCCATGCCATAGGACGAATAGGATGTTTTCTTAACGGATGCTGTTACGGCGCTGTAACGGACTCGCGATTCGGAGTTATTTTCCCGGGCGATGCCGCGCGAAGGATACCCGCACAACTTTATTCAAGTTTTTGTTTAGTGCTACTTTTTATTGCGCTAAGGCTCATGGCTAGAGAAAAACATTTTGCGGGATTTATTTTTTCAATGTACATAATGCTTTACTCAGTATACAGATTTTTTATAGAGTTTCTGCGGGATGATAACCCGGCTATATTTTTAAACCTTACGCTTTCGCAAGTCATAAGCGTTGTGTTGTTTGGTGTCGGCGCAGGGTTATACTTAGTATTAAAAAGAAAAGATTGAATTGTTCCGGGGTTGTCTGACTTCTGAAAACCTGTGACTTTGTGACATTGGGACTTTATTATGGAAACACGTACATTTACCGTCGAGGAAAAAGATTCAGGAATACGAATAGATAAGTTTATCGCATTAAAATTAGGCGAAGACTATTCACGCACTTATGTAAAAAATCTGATAGACAATGAGGATATAAAGCTTAACGGGAAGAAGATAAAGCCTAGATATCAGGTAAAAGAGGGCGATGAGGTACTGGTAGAATTGGTTCCCCTGCCTCAGGATGAAGAGGTGAGAGGTGAGGACATACCTCTTGATATTTTACACGAAGACGAGTGGATGATCGTGATAAATAAGCCGGCAGGACTTGTTGTTCACCCGGCAGCGGGTAATTGGTCAGGGACTTTAGTTAACGCGCTGGTTCATCACTCTAAAAATTTAGCTGACACAGGAAACCCAATAAGACCCGGGATGGTTCATCGGCTGGATAAAGACACCTCGGGCGTAATGGTTATTGCGAAGAATGAAAAAGCGTTAAGATCTCTTGCAAGACAGTTTCAGAAGAGGGATGTCAAAAAAAAGTATTTCGCAATTGTGCAAGGCAGGGTAGAATTAGATAATGGTAGTATAGAAGCGCCTATCGCCAGGCATGCTACCCATAGAAAAAAGATGGATGTTGATCCGGTAAAAGGGAGAACAGCCAGAACTATATACCATGTTAAAAAAAGATATAAAAACTTTACACTACTTGAAATTGATCTTGAGACCGGGCGAACACATCAGATACGCGTGCATATGAAACATATAGGCCATCCCGTTCTTGGGGATACTGTGTACGGAAGAAAAGAAAACTTCAAGAGGCAAGCGCTCCATGCGGCAATGCTGGGATTTACGCATCCTGATTCAGGTGAGTATATTGAGTTTCATGTCCCTATGCCGAAAGATATGGAAGAGATTCTGGAAAAAGGAGATTCAAAATAATGGATTGGAAAATACTTCAGGCTAAAAATGGCTTAAAGGGGGAAGTTATAGTCCCTGCGGATAAAAGCATATCTCATAGAGCTATAATGTTCGGGTCT
>JAQBAV010000013.1:0-5624 GCA_032126595.1 Candidatus Omnitrophota bacterium
GTATCATGAGAAAGAGAGAATAAAATTTTTTTCTCAGAAGGTCTTAATAAATGCTAGTGCTCTTTTTACGTGTAATCGGGTAGAGATCTATGGCCTTACTGAAGACAAGCATTCGGCGAATCGTGAGATAAATTTAATTAAAAGCGCTTTTCCGGAAATTTTTAGAGAGGCTTATGTAAAAAATAGCACTTTTAAAACTTTAGAGCACGCTCTCGGCTTAGCAAGCGGTATTGAGTCTCAGATCATAGGAGAAGCTGAAATATTAAAACAGCTATATTCTTGGAGGCTTAATGAAATTGGCGCATTTTCATTGAAATACTTTTGGAGTAAAGTGCTTTCTTCTTCAGCTAAAATCAAGGAAAAAGCAGGGCTAATAAAAGGGCGCAACATTGCTGAGATAGTGATTAAAGATATTTATGAAGGTGATCCGAACAATAAAAGGAAAAAGATAGTTATAGTTGGAACCGGAAAAGTTGCCGATCTTTTTGCTGAGGTAATAAGCGATAATATAGAGATGTTTTTTGTATCTGGAAAAAAACAAAAAAGATCAAGACAACTCGCAAAAAAGGCCAAGGGAGAAGCAGTTATTCTGGACAATTTAACAGATATCGCCAGCGAAGCGGATGTTTTAATAAGTGCGACATCGAGTCCTCATTATGTTGTAAGTTTTGAGCAGATGTTTGAGATAGGTAAAAGAAGAAAAAATGACCTTAAGGTTTATGATCTGGCTGTTCCAAGAGATGTTGAGCCTATTTCGGGAAGCATACCAGGCATCTTCTTAAAAAATCTTGATGATCTTAATGAAGATTTTAAAAAGTATAATGGACTTTTTTCCGGTGAAATTAATAAAGCTAAGGAATTAATTTATGCCGAAGCAGAAATAATAGAAAAGGAGCTTATAGAAAATGTTGCTAAAGGTTGGAACAAGGCCGAGCCGGCTGGCATTAAAACAGGTTGAAGAAGTGCGGGGGAAATTACCTTATCTTGAATTTGACACCATTGTTATAAAGACAAAAGGAGATAAGGATAAAATAACACCCCTCACATCTGTAGAAAATACAGATTTCTTTACACATGAGATAGAGCAGGCTTTGCTGAAGGGAGAAATAGATGTAGCCGTGCATAGCGCTAAGGACTTAGAAGAAGAGCTGCCTGAGGAGCTAAAGATAGCAGCTATGACTAAGTCGGTAAGCCAGCTTGACTGCCTCGTTTCAACGGAAGGATATACATTAGAGACTCTTCCGGAAGGCGCAACGATAGGTACTAGCAGCAAAAATAGAAAAGAAGGAATAAGGATGTTTAGGGAAGACTTAATTACTAAAGATATACGCGGCAATGTGGACGATAGGCTGGAACAGCTCGACAGGCACGAGTACGATGCGATTATTGTTGCTCAGGCCGCGCTTATCAGGCTTGGATTTTTGGATAGACCAACCCACGTGATTCCGACTTCGATTATCAAGCCGCACCCCTTACAGGGGAGGCTCGCCATTGAAGTTCGTAAAGATAGACAAGATCTAATAGAAATCTTTAAGGGGATACATGAAGAATAAAAAAGGAAAAGTTTATATAGTTGGTGCCGGACCCGGGGACCCAGACCTCATAAGCGTAAAAGGGCTAAAAATTCTTAAGAAGGCGGATTGTGTTCTTTATGACTTTCTTTCTTCGCCGGAACTCTTGAATTATACAAAAACTTCGTGTGAAAAAATATGTGTTGGGAAAAAAGATAAATTACACCTCAAAGAGCAGAAAGAGACAAATAGACTCTTATACAATAAAGCGTTAATTCATAAAAGTGTGGTTAGGCTCAAGGGCGGGGATCCTTTTGTTTTTAGTAGGGGGATAGAAGAGGTAAGATATTTAAAAGATAAAGAAATTGAAGTCCAGGTCGTACCCGGGATAACTTCAGCTTTTGCAGGCCCGGTAAGCTTTGGAATACCTTTGACCATAAAAGATAAGATCCAATCAGTAGCAGTAATAACGGGAAGAAAAAAAGATAGCAATGCTGATATAGATGCGCCCGAATGCGGAACGCTTGTATATCTCATGGCTGTTGCGAATATAAAAAATGTTGTAAAGGCATTACTTAATGCTGGAAGAGATAAGGATACGCCATGTGCCTTCATTGAAAAAGCAACATACAAAGATGAAAGAATTACTTTGGCTACGATCGGTACGATTGAGAAGAAAGCCAAAAAAGCAAATGTAAGACCTCCAGCAGTATTTATTGTTGGTGAAGTTTTAAATTATATCAAGGAGACGCAAGGTGGATATTAATTTAAAAAAACTCATATATCCTCTTTTTGTAAAAAAGGGGAAAGGGGTTAAAGAAGAGATTCCCTTAATGCCTGGGGTGTATAGAATGTCTCCCGATGTCTTAGTTAAGGAAGTTGAATATTTATTTAAATTGGGAATACGGAACTTTCTTTTGTTCGGTGTTCCTGAAGAGAAGACTTGGGGAGGAGACAATGCCTATAGTCGGAATAATGCTGTTACCGAAGCTGTAAGGTTGATCAAATCAGAAATTCCGCACGTGAATATTTTTACCGATGTTTGTTTGTGCGCCTATACCAGTCATGGACATTGTGGGATAGTTAAGGAAGGTAAGGAAGAAATAGATATAGAGGAAACATTAAAAATTCTTTCGAAAATAGCAGTGGTTCACGCTGACGCAGGGGCAGATTATGTTGCTCCATCCGCAATGGCCAGGGGTCAGGTGAAAGCAATAAGAAGGGCCTTAGATGTTAATGGGCATAAGAATAAAAAGATAATGGCGTATTCTGCGAAATTTAATTCAAATGCATACGGGCCTTTTCGCAATATCGCGGAGTCTAGTCCAAAATTTGGAGATAGAGGAGGATATCAATTGGACTACACGGACAAGAAGGCTGCCCTAAGAAGAATAGACGAAGAAATTACTGAAGGGGCGGATATTGTTATGGTGAAACCCGCTTTATGGTATCTGGATATTGTGGCCGAGGCGGCAGAAAAATTTAACCGTCCAGTTGCTGTTTATAACGTAAGCGGAGAATACACAATGGTAAAAGAAGGCGTAAAAGCAGGATTATTCGAAGAAAAAAATATAATACAGGAGATCTTTTCATCGTTCGAAAGAGCGGGAGCTGATCTTATAATTTCTTATCATGCTAAAGAAGTCGCGGAATGGAGAAATGAAGAAACTATTAAATAAAGCAAAAGAACATTTAGTCGGAGGAGTTAATAGCCCGGTAAGGTCATTCAATTATGTGGGTGGCGACCCTATTCTTATTAAAAAAGGGAAAGGCTCAAAATTTTATGATCTAAAGGGAAAGGAATATATTGATTATGTGCTTTCTTTTGGTGCTCTTATGCTTGGACACGCTCATCCCGAAGTTGTTAAAGACTCCCAGAAAGCCTTGAGCAGGGGACTGAATTTCGGGGTAACAACTTCAGTTGAGATAGAACTTGCCGAGCTTATAAAAACGGCAGTTAAAGGGATCGAGAAGATAAGGTTTGTAAATTCTGGCACAGAAGCGGTTATGGGTGCTGTGAGACTAGCAAGAGGATATACGGGAAGAGAAAAAATAGTAAAGTTTGAAAACTCCTATCATGGACATGCTGATTACTTGTTAGCGAAAAGTGGCTCGGGTTTAGCTTCTTTGGGTATACCTTTTAGTAAGGGAGTGCCTAAAGACTTTACCAAACATACAATAATTTCAAAATATGGGGACAAAGAAGATATTGATCGTGTTTTTAGAAGATACAAAGGAAAAATAGCAGCAGTCATAGTTGAGCCGGCGGGCGGTAATTATGGGGTAATACCTCCGGATAAAGATTTTCTAATGCACTTAAGAGAAGTCACCAAAAAATATGGTTCGCTCCTGATCTTTGATGAAGTTATAACGGGGTTCAGAGCTTCATATGGAACTTTGGGAGACAAGCTGGGAATAAAACCGGATTTAGTATGCTTAGGAAAAATCATAGGAGGAGGACTCCCCGTGGGAGCTTATGGCGGGGGGAAGAAGATCATGGATAACCTTGCTCCTTTAGGAGAAGTTTATCAGGCCTCTACCTTTGCGGGAAATCCCGTGGTTATGCAGGCAGGATTAACGAGTCTAAAAAACATTTATAAGCAAAGAGGCAAATACAAAGTCCTGGTAAAAAGGGTACAGGATTTGAGTGAAACCGTACAAAGGGAGGCAGAGAAAAACAATATTGATCTAAAAGTTTCTTATTACGGGACGATGTTTAGTTTTAAATTTGGGAATAAGGATTTATTTAAAAAGTTCTTTTGGGAATTAATTTTAAAAGGAATATTTATAGCTCCCAGCGAATTTGAGGCGAATTTTGTTTCATTTGCCAATACAGAAAAAGATTTTGAGAATACAAAAAAAATAATAGGAAATATACTAAGAAATTTATGAGGGAGAAAAAATGGAAAAGATAGATTATGATGCGCTTAAAAGAAAAGGTTTTTTAAGATCCAAGGATGAGTTTTTTACTCTAAGAACTCGTATGCCTGCCGGAAATTATAATGATAGTCATCTGTCAAAACTGTCACAAATAGCAAAGAAGTATGGTAGAGGCATGGTGCACCTTACAGTAAGGCAAGGCATAGAAGTGCCTTTTGTGCGTTATGAGGATATTGAAAAAGTTGAGAGAGACATAAATGAAGCAGGCATTCTTGCAGGGACTTCCGGATCACGCTTAAGGGCCACTACGTCCTGCCCTGGTAACAATTGGTGCAGGAGAGGTCTTGTAGACACATTTTCACTATTTGACAGAATAGAAAATGAGAAAGGTATTAAGTGTGCAATGGACTTACCTCATAAATTTAAAATAGTAATCTCTGGCTGCCCGAATGCTTGCACGAGAGCTCAAGGCTCTGAAATTGGTGTGCATGGCGCAGCCGACAAGGGACGCATAGGGTATGTTGTGTATTTGGGGGGCTGCGGGGGAAAGACTCCTCGCATAGGGTTTAAACTCAGCAAGGTTTATACCGAGGATGAAGTCTTGTCTATAATCGAGAAAGTGGTGGAATTCTTCAAAAAGAATGCTAAGCCTAGACAGAGATTAGCTCTTCTTATTGAAGAAATAGGAAGGGAAAATTTCCTGAAAGCTATAGATGAAAGCGCAGAGCAAGGCTAAGCTGCGCCGGAGAAAAAAAATGTCAAAGAGTAACTTAAAAATAGATGTGGAAAAATCCAATAGGATCTTGGTGGGCCTAAGTCCATCCGAGAGGATAAAGTGGGTATATGACAAATTCCAGGAAGGGATTGTAGCTACTACGAGTGGTGGAAGGACTTCTCGTCTAGTGCCCAGCTTGATACGAGAGGCATTAGGCACCTCTATTCCAACAATATTTGTGGATACAGGCCACTATTCTAAGGAAACATATCTTTTTGTAGATCAGATGGAAAAAGAAGGTGTTGATATAAGGTATTATCATTCGACAATGAGCAAAAAAAGAATGGAGTCCTTGTGTGGGAACTTATGGGAAAACAATGATGAAGATTTTGATAAGTTTCTGAGCATAACTAAACATGAGCCATTAAATAGGGCCTTCCGTGAATTAAATGCTGCTGTATGGATCCGTGGAATAATGGGGTTCCAAACTTCAGAGCGTTCTAAGTCACATATATTTG
>JAQBAV010000014.1:0-2951 GCA_032126595.1 Candidatus Omnitrophota bacterium
AGCACCGGGGTACTTATCCTCCAGCTCATCTTCTTGGATGGCAAAAACCTGAATGCTTGAGCAAAAAGCTAACAATACAGCAAGATAAAAAACTTTTAATATTACCTTTTTCATAACAATATACCTCTTTCCTTTTATATGGTTACTTCCAGAGATCTTGTTTCGCTAGACTCTTCCTTTTTATCTACTTTTTCAGCTCTTTTCTTATCTTTTTTATCAAGAATGCTTTCTTTTAGCTCATTAATTTTCTCATAACTATTACCCATGCGTCTTCTTTTATTAGTCCGTTTATTTTTCTTGTCCGGGAATTTGATTTTTCCCTTCATCTCTTTAAGTTTATTATCCGGGATTTTGGTTTCTTTGCCGGGCTTCTCAAATTTCTTTGTTTTCCTCTCATGGCCTTCCTTTACCGTCTCTTCGCCTTCCATAGGAGACCCGTCTTTCTTAACGCCTCTAACAAAAACGGTGGACTCAAATGATGACACAGTAGTTTCTCCGCCCTTGGCTTTAGTCCCCCATCCGGTTCCTCTTGCCCCGCAAACAGCGCTTGGTGTTCTTACCTGAAAGATTGCTCCCTTTGGCATATTCTGAAGCCGAGTAAGTATTTCACCGTCGATGAGTTCTATTTTGTCATTGCCTTTAAGCATCAACACAACATTACTATTCTCTTCAACGCGTACAATGCTGTCCGACTTTCTGTCAAAAGCCATTTCGACATATGCTTCGGCGCCGGTTTTTATCCTGTCGCCGGTTTTAAACTTCATTCCCGCCGCACAGCCAACCGCATCTACGGAGTCGGTTTTAAAAATATCAACATTCCCCGAGTATGAGATCACCTTTGCAGAACTTGCTTGAGCACTAGCTGAAATCGGTAAGCCTGTTAGTATAAAACTTAATAATACCAACAGCGCTATTAGTTTCTTCATTCTTTCCTCCTAAATTTATCCAGGCACATCAAGGGTACGGCCCGGACCCGGAGTCTTTTTTATCTTGAATGCTCTCGACTCTGGTTTTATCTCTGCGCTCCTCGACTCTATCTTTAAGTTCCTCTTTCTTATCCAATCTTTTACCGTTAATTTTAGCGCCTCTACCTTCATTTGTTTTTATAACTAGTCCCATTTTTTTCTTCATTGCATCAAGCTCTTCTTTGGGGATCCTGGCCGTTTTACCCGGTTTCTCGAATTTATTTGTTTTTCTTCTGTAGCCTTCTTTAGTCCAGGACATTCCCTCCATCGGCGTTCCGTCTTTCTTGAGGCCGCGAACAAATACCTTGCTTTCATATGAAGATACTGTAGTTTCTTGGCTGTTAGTATCGGTCACCCATCCGGTTCCTCTCGCTCCGCAAACAACGCAAGGCGTCTTCACTTTAAAGACTCTACCCTTGGGAAGATTGTTGAGCTGGGTGTATATTTTTCCATTGATGAGGTTGATCTTATTATCTTCTTCCAGCAAAATAACCACGTCGCTATTTTCTTCTACCCTGACAATGTTTTTTTCCATCTGATCAAAGGCTATTTCAAGATAGGCTTCCTTGCCGGTCTTGATTCTGTCGCCTCCCTTGAATCTCATATCACTGCGGCAGCTCACGGCATCCTTAGCTGCTCCCGGATAGACATTAACTTCTCCTGCGTAGGAAATGACTTTAGCGGTTGCTTCGTCATCCTCAGCCCAAACACATGTATTGATGGTAAAAATACTCAGGAGTGTTAACAAAATTATTATTTTTTTCATGGTCTTCCTTCTTGTCCTCTTCTTTAATTAATCACCCTTAAAAAGAAGTTTCCAGGGATGCTTTTTAACGTCTTCGCTGAACTCTTTAAAGTTTTCTGTTGTAGCTTCAAGATTTACAACAATATTATCTAAGTTATCTTTGTTATCCACTACTAATGTCTTTATCTCATCGAGAGTCTTATCCAGGTTATTTGCAATGCTTTCAGCTTTTTGCATCAAAATGCGCATCTGTATAGGGTCTTCACTATTTATTACCATTCCGGGCTTAACAAATTCTGAAGATTCTCCGGCAGTCAACCCTACATAGGAATCTCCAACAATTCCTGCAGTTGCTATGTAAGCTATGGCATCCGAACGGACCTTTATGTCTTGAGTAAGCTCAATAATGCACTCTACCTTGGTTTCCGGTTCATAAATGAATTTTATGTCTTTTAAGCGGCCCACTTCTATGCCGGAAAGTTTAACAATAGCATTTACATTGAGGTCCCCCGCATATGTAAAGTAAGTTTTTATGTCATACTTGCTTGTCTGAAAGCTTGCCGTTTTTGCAAAAAACATGACGGCTATAGCTAGGGCAGCTACTACCACCGCGCCTGCCTTCATTTCATTTGATAATCTCATTTTTATCTCCCCCGGTTAAATATTTATTTAGTTAATTGTTCCAGATAGTCATCTTTCTGCTGGAAAAATTTTATAGGCCCATCAAAGCTTCCATTAACAAACTGCTGAACTATCTCATTTTTTGAGTTTTTTATTTCATCGGGTGTTCCTACTTCTAAGACCTTTCCCTCATATAACATGGCTATACGATCAGCAATAGCAAAAACACTTTTCATGTCATGCGTAACAACAACAGTTGTAATATTTAGTTTGTTTGAGAAGTCGAGTATTAACTTGTCTATTACCGATGCCACTATCGGGTCAAGCCCTGCTGTAGGTTCATCATAAAAAACTATCTGTGGATCCATAGATATGGCTCTTGCCAAGCCCACTCTTTTTCTCATGCCTCCTGAAAGCTCGCTTGGCATAAGATTTTCAAAACCTCTCAGACCTACCAGTTCAAGCTTCATACTAACCATAATATTGATTATGTTTTCTTCTAATTTTGTGTGTTCTTTCAAGGGAAGGCTAACGTTCTCTCCAACAGTCATAGAGTCAAAAAGTGCCGAAGACTGAAAAGACATGCCTATTTTTTTTCTGAGGTGGTCCATTTCTCCACC
>JAQBAV010000015.1:0-4614 GCA_032126595.1 Candidatus Omnitrophota bacterium
AAGCGCATTATGACATGTGTGGTTGAAAAAATAAAAAATTTTGGTATCAATATTGATCAGTATGTTCATAAAATATTCCTTTTACAAGTTGCAAGGCCATAAAGTCACAGGTCATAAGTCATATATAGTTGCCTGTTAGCCTGTTTTCCTGTTGCCCGTTCACCTTGACTGGTTAACCGGTAACAGGTTAACTAATTTAAGTCTCCGGGTCACCAAAAATCAGCTATAAGCTGTAAGCTTTAAGCTGTAAGAGATTGCTTCGTCACTGCGTTCCTCGCAATGACGGAAGGGACGCTTCGCTCCTCGCAATGACGGAAGGGTCGCTACCCGCTCCTCGCAATGACGGAAGGGACGCTACCCGCTCCTCGCAATGACGGAAGGGTCGCTTCGCTCCTCGCAATGACGGAAGGGACGCTACCCGCTCCTCGCAATGACGGAAGGGACGCTACTCGCTCCTCGCAATGACGGAAGGGTCGCTTCGATCCTCGCAATGACGGAAGGGACGCTACTCGCTCCTCGCAATGACGGAAGGGACGCTACCCGCTCCTCGCAATGACGGAAGTCGCGGTTATTACCGCCCTCTCTCTATGTCATTGCGAACCCCGACTTGTCGGGGGAAGCAATCTCATTGTCCAACACCTTTTTCATTTAAATTTTGTTATTTGCTATTTCAAGAACTTATAGCTTAAAGCCTATAGCTTACCTTCTTCGAACCGCGAACTACCAACTACCAGCTTCTAACTACTAACAACATTTCAACTTGCGCTTAAGACCGAACTTATCCTTTCTCTTCCCTTTTGTCTTTGGGACTTTACCCAATCTATAATGTCAGAAACAAATGTTCTATTCTTCTCTTCGTAGATCTCAAGGCCCTTATCGTTAAGTTCAAAAATATCGCTCCAAAGCTCGTTAGTTTTAAGAACCGCAAAGACTATTTTTGGCCTCAAAGAAGGATCTACGCCCACAAAGGCGCGTCTTGCTTCTATAGTATACCCTGTTTTTCCCCAGGGAGCAGAATCTCTCTTAAAAAGTGCCTTGTTGTGTGTCTTTAGGTATATTTTTGAATCATCGCTGCCATAAATATATTCCTCTTTTTTGCTCATCGCCTCGAGAAGCACCTTATATTTTCTTGCATATCTCATTAATTTTATAAGATCACTGGCCGTAGTGTACTGCTTATCCTTCTTTCCCGTCGGAAGCCCTGAAGAAGTCACAAAATAGGTGTTTTCCATCCCTAACTCAGCTGCTTTATTATTCATCATTTTTGCAAACTCTTCTTCTGTACCCGCAACAGCCTCGGCTATAACCCTTGCAGCATCATTGGCGGATTTTATTAATATAGCCTCAATGAGATCCTTAAGTTTGTATGAAACCCCCGGCTTAAGATTAATGACTGTCGGTTCAACATATACCGCTTTTTTACTGGGAACGATGTCTATATCCAGTGGTAAGTTTTCCACGGCAAGAACGGCTGTCATAAGCTTTACAGTGGATGCCGGAGGGTATTTTGAATCGGGGTTCTTCTGGAATAGAACTTCTCCTGTTTGAGCGTCTGCGATAACCGCAGCCTCACCGTTAACATCTACATCAATTTGAATCTTTTTGTCTCCGCAGCCAACGAGTAAAATTGCCGCCAAGCCAATACAGACTATGTATCTAAAATTTGCCATTTACTATCTTTCTTTTACTCTATTTCCCTTGCTTTCTGTGGATTCTAACCTTAGATGGATTAAAATATCCTTTCATTAAACGAGGGTATTCTTTGTGAATAATATTAATAAGAACGTCCATACCTATCATATCCTGCTTCGGTGTTTTAATATGTAACTTTTTAAAATAGCGCACAGGATCATAATTAAGATTGCGCCATTGTATCATATCTATATCTGTTTCGTCGATAAATTTTTTTAAAGTTTTTACCTCGCCGGCTGAATCAGTAAATCCGGGCATTGCCAGATAGTTTACCGATACAAAGCCATCTCTCTTCTTTGCTTCTTTGATAGACGCCTTAACATCTTTAAAGGAATACCCCTTAGGCATATAATACGCTGCGTAGTATTTACTCTGAACGCTGTTGGCGCTTACACGTATCGAATCTAGCCCCGCATCAAAAAGCTTCCCTATAAGGTTAGGCTTTGAAGCATTGGTATTTAGATTAATAATTCCCTTAGTAGTCGCTTTTCTTATTAGTCTTACCGCCTGGATAAGCACTTCCCCCACCATTAGGGGCTCACCCTCACAGCCCTGGCCAAAACTTACGACCGGATCTTTTACCTCTTTTATATGGAATAACGCGACTTCCGCTATCTCTTCGGGTGTGGGAATAAATTTAATTCTGGGTTGAGTTACTGAACATCCTTTTCCCGGCTGATGAGATATGCATCCGATACATCTGGCATTACACACGGGTGAAGTTGGAAGAGGCGCTTCATATCTTGAAAGGAAAAAATTCTTTGCCGCGGGGCAGCCGTAGCAAAGTGCGCATGTTTCAAGATGTCGGACTAATCTATTTTTTGGAAAGATCTTACGGAAAGACTTTACTTTTTTCTCTAAGCGCGCGGCGCTCATCCCGCTTAGTTCCTGTCTTTTTTCACGGTCTACGCGTATGCCGGCGGCATAAAACCCACCCTTATAAAAACATACGGCAGCATAGCTAAAAAGCGGCAAGATCGCGGCTTTGGGCCTTTCTCTATAAGCGGCGCTATGTGTGACAGTAAAGCCTGGGGCTAAAAAAGCGGCTACAGCATAACAGGGTTCTTTTTTTTCGGCAAAAGGGTTTTGATCCAAAGATAAAAAATTCCCTGACTCTGGATCATATCCTACAGGGGCTCTATCCGGAAGAAGGAAAAGCTCGCTATCCGGATGAAGTTTTACGAGATCCTTTGCCTCAAGGCGAAAATACTCTCCTCCCTTCATCCCTACTGCTTCTACATTAGAGAGGTCATAAACTTCCTTATTCTTATCGGCTATTAGTAATTTAGGGTATTCTTTCATGATAATAGTCGTAATGTCACATGTCATAGGTCAAAAGTCATAAGTTTCGCCGGTTGCCAGGTCACCAAAAATCAGCTATAAGCTGTAAGCTTTAAGCTGTAAGAGATTGCTTCGTCACTGCGCTCCTCGCAATGACGGAAGGGACACTACCCGCTCCTCGCAATGACGGAAGGGACGCTACCCGCTCCTCGCAATGACGGAAGGGACACTACCCGCTCCTCGCAATGACGGAAGTCGCGGTTATTAACGCCCTCTCTCTATGTCATTGCGACCCCGACTTGTCGGGGGAAGCAATCTCATTGTCCAACACCTTTTTCATTTAAATTTTGTTATTTGCTATTTCAAGAACTTATAGCTTAAAGCCTATAGCTTACCTTCTTCGAGCCATGAACTACCAACTACAAAAAACTTATCCTGCCGATTAAATCCGAAATTCGAATATCTAAATACGAAACAAATTATAAATCTTAAATTTAAAACAGGTCTCGTTCATTAGAATTTTGGTAATTAGTGCTTGTTTCGTATTTGGTGCTTCGTGCTTCGAATTTTACAAACTACCAACTACTAACTACTAACTACTATTTCTATATCTCTATCCCAATCGGACAATGATCAGACCCTTCAACCTTAGACATAATAAATGAATTCTTAACTTTAGGAAGGAGTTTTTTACTTGTAAAAAAGTAGTCTATCCTCCATCCAACGTTTCTTTCCCTTGCTCTTGTAGTATAATCCCAGTATGTATAGTTTTCACCTTCAGAATTAAACTCGCGAAATGTATCTACGAAACCAGCGGAAATAAAATCATCCACCCACTTTCTTTCTTCCGGCAGGAACCCGCTAAACATTTCATTTTGCTTAGGCCTGGCCAGGTCGATTTCTTTATGGGCGATATTAACATCGCCGCAAATAATAACATTTTTATTCTTTAGCTTGCCTAAAAACTGTAAGAACTTTTTATTAAAATCGAATTTATATTTCAGCCTTGTTTCATTCATTCTTCCATTGGGAAAATACGCATTTATAAGCAGAAAGTTCTTATACTCCAGAATTAGCGCCCTGCCTTCGGTATCAAGGGGGCCTGCAGGAAAATCTGCTTCAACTTTTACCGGTTTTTCTTTAGTAAAAACAGCGACACCGGCGTATCCCCTGCGATTGGGATTATTCCAATATGCAGTGTACTCTGGAGGCAATATGGCTTTAAGGTTTATCTGCTCGGGATGGACCTTGGTCTCTTGCAGACAAAGAATGTCCGGAGATTCGCTTTTTAACCATTCCGCGAACCCTTTCTTTGATATTGCCCTGAGTCCATTAACATTCCACGATAGTATTTTCATAATAAAAGTCACATGTCATATGTCACAAGTCAAAAGAGACCACAACTTATGGAGGGAAATGACATAAGTTGTAAGCTTTAAGCTGTAAGAGATTGCTTCGTCACTGCGTTCCTCGCAATGACGACGCGTCAGAGGTACCCCAAGGATAACGGGGAGCTTACTTGTCCTGGCAGTTGCTGCAGATGCCGTACATGTACAGGCTGTGATCGGTCAACTCGTAACCGAGTCCGGCGGCAACTTCCCGCTGGCGTTTTTCAATCGTCTCGTCGACAAACTCGTCCAC
>JAQBAV010000016.1:0-21895 GCA_032126595.1 Candidatus Omnitrophota bacterium
CTGTTACGCCGGAAGAAGTAGCGGAAGCCCCGGAAGAAGCTTTACCGCCGATAGCTATTGAACCTACGCCGGCAGTACCAGTTTTGAAACCTGAAACACCATATCAAAAAACTCTTCCAATTAACTTTGTGTTTGAGGTAACTGTTCTGCCTGAAGAAAAAGCCGAAAGTTTAAGAGAAAAAACCCAAAGGCGCCTTGATGCTATCAGAAAGATGGTAAATGATTTTAGATCAAGAGTCAGAGGAGAATATGATGCATGGATACAATGGCCTGATGCTGAAGGAACAAAACACTGGTACTTAGCAGAAGCCCTGAAAACAAACGAACTAGACACCAAGGGAAGAGTAGAAGGAATAACAAGTTTTTCTGAAAACGAAATAGACGGGATTTCAGAAGCAGTAAGGGATACAGGACAGATTCTAGAAAGCGTTAATAATGATATTTTAGTGCGCGAAGAAGTTCCAGCTAATGAGATGCTGGACTATTTAGAACAGGTAGACGAGGACATAGATTTTCCGAAAGACACCGAAGCTGTAGAAGCAGAAGAAATAACTTATACGGTTCCCGTAGCTCCAATAGCAAACAATATTGCCGCGGAAAACCCAAGCTTACATAAAGAATTATATGATGCAAGAGATAAAATAGAAGAGAGGATCAGAGAATTCCAGAGCCATTTTAGTCGTCCTGCCGAAGAATCTCCTTTTCATGGGCTTATAGCCAAAAAAGCAGAAAGGATCTCGCAAGATAAACGCGAAGCGGGAGACATCGAAGGCGCAGAAGATCAAAAAGGAAACTATCTTAATGAGGCTCTTCCGTACGTTGTTGAGAATCTATTATTGAGAAAAAAACTCGCAAGACTTTTTAAACTTCTTAAAAACCTAGACGATGCTATAACGGAAACAGAGAAAGAAGTAGCTCTTGTTAAAGACCAGTGGCAGGATAGAGTTAATGATCTTGGAATGACCCCTGAGACAACAACTCTCCACAATGAAGCAAAGGTTTTAGCAAATATTTACGCGCAGCAGTTCCCGGGAGATACAAAAAGCGGATATCCGCTCTATAAGAGACATCTGCTTGAATTAGTAGGTCCGCGCCAAACGGAAGAAAGCATAGAAGAAGCCAACCAGGCAATTAGGGATCGTCACCAAGAGCTTGCCCCCGAAGTGTCATTACCGGATGACTTCCTTATTAATTTTGATGATAAAAATGTCCAAATGATGACCGAGAAAGATCTAGCCGACGAACTTAATAGAAAACAGCAGGATTTAAGCGAGATGGTTGCTCGCCATAGAGGAGACATAAGAGAAAGAACAAATATAAGATTAGGCGAAATATTCCGGGAAGCGTTTCCGGGTGAAGAACCATTAAGCTCCGAATATCTAATGCCGGATGTACCTGAAATAAAAACAGAACCAAAGGTTGCCTTCAGGGAGCGAGTTGAGGATCTATTCAAGGCTTTAGAAGGGCATATAAATCAGATAAAAGCAGCCAGAGGCGAAACTCTCATAGCCCTTGTACAAGGCTCTAGGATAGTAGACGCTGCAAATGAAGACCTGGAAGAACACCTTCGCTGGGCCGCCGGAAGCGAGATCAGCTGGGAAGAGCTTCCAGATGAATGCAAGATAGAAAATACTCCTACATACCGCAATATGTATTCAGACGATTTAGAACAAGAGAAAGACCTAAGGAAGCGCAATATAGATAACTATGTTGCAGAATATAGACAGGGCAAAATAAACGATCTAAACAATATACTAAGCGCAAATTATTTTAATACTGTTGGCGTAGGTGAGATGCCTAAGGGAGAACTAATCAAGGAAAAGCCCGATTACAACGTTTCGAGAGAGGATTTTGAAGCCAGTTTAAGAGAAGAATTTAAAAAAGGCCAGGATTATATAGAAAGACTTAGGGGGAATAGGGAATTTCTGATTCAGGCAAATGAAGAACTTGTAGCGCTCAATAAGGAACTTGCTCCTGAACTTAATCTTACAGAAAAAGCTATCCATAATCCTAATAAACAAGACGAAATAGCCCTATCTAGATCAAAATTACAAGAGACTGTAGATAAAGCCAAAAACACCCTAAGAAGCCTTGTAAGCGTGCATAGGCAAGAAGCGATAAAAGATGAAAATAAAAAACTTGAGAGTAAATTTAAAAAATACTTTCCATATAATGCAATGCCTGAGGAATTCAAGCTAGGCATTAAAAGAGAAGGCGAGGAGATTGTAAACCCGCAAATCTTGATAGGTCCTAGAGCTTATTGGGATAACGAGGTCAATAAGGCGAATGAAGCCTTAAATAAACATATAGATGAAAGAATCGAAGAGAACAAGAAAAAGATACTAGCAGCCAACGAAAAGCTTCGCCAACATCACGAACGCATGATCCCGGAAATTCCAGTAGGCGAGGAATACTATCTTGATCCTAGCGATCAAGAAGGCATTAAGCTTGATGACGAGAAATTCAATGCTTTAGTGGACGAGAAAAAATCAATAGTAAATGAAATGGCCGCACAGGTAAGGCGTGGTACCATGGAAGCTGTAAATGGAAGAAATAATAATATATTTCAGGAAGCAGTTCCAGGCCAGACCCTCCCAACAACATTTGATTTTAATGATGGTAAGAGAGAAGTAGCGCTTATTCTTGATGAAGCTCAGAACCCAGACTTATTAACCAGGGAAAAATTATACTTTGATACACAGACCATTGATACTTATGGAAATGTGCAGAGATATATACTCTTCCAGCGCGACAAAACAAGAGAGATGAGAGTCATACCGGCATTAGCCCCAGAGGCAGTACCAGCACCAGCAGTCGTAACACCTCCAGCACCCGCTCCAGAACCGACAATTGTTACAGCAACCGGGATATCTGCAGATAGTTTAATAGAAGAAGCCTACAGGAAGCTTGAAAGAACAGATCTTGCTGTACAGGAACTTATTAATAGTCGTAAGAATATTGATAAGCAACTAGAAGCCCTTGAAAAAGACGTACCGGAAGACATCCGATATCTAGTAGATAAACAAGCCAGCAATTTTAATGAGATACAGGGGTTTGTAGACAGAGAAGAATATGATCTTCTTAAGGCAAGAATAAGCAACAATCTTAGAATGCTTGATGAGATAAGAGAAGAGTTAAGGCTAAGATTTACCGAAGCTCAACCCTTCCTAAGCGAGAAAAAAGAAGAAAATCTCAACCTTTTCCAAAAAAGAGCCAAAAAAGAATTTAAAAAAGCATTTATCGTTTTAAGAAACCTTATTGAATACAACCGTCAGGCAATAGAAGCCCTTCCGGAAGCGGAACAAGAGGGCCTCCCAGGAAGAAACGCTGAAATGAAAAGATTGTTTGATGATGTAGCCAAAGACGAGCTTATAAAAAGAGGCGCACAAGACACTAAAGATTATGTTCAAGCAGTTACTAAGCTGGACAATGCACTGGCTGAAAGTTTTACGTTTGAAGAAACTTTAAGACAAGCTATGTCTAGATCTGCCGGCATATCCAGCAATTTTGCCAATAACCTTCACTACTATACGGTTCAGCAGAAGGTTGACAGACTTGTACAGAGCACGATTGAAGGCGGAACTCTATCTGATGGCCTGGAAAATGTAGACGTTATAATGGCTGAGCAAAAAATAGATGTAGCACTTGCCAGCTCCTTAGACTCCGCTGCTTATTTTGCTGCGCGCCGTCAGGGTTTTAGCGCTGAGGAAATCTCCGCTGTTACCAAAAAGCCCGATTTAAATATTGTAAGAGAGCTTCTTTTCGGGAAAATGGTCCAGATGGCCGCAGGCAGCATGATAGGGACTCCGGCCGCTCAAATAACAGCCCAGCTTGACCAAAGACTCACAAACCTCTTGGCGCCGGAAGCCCTGGAGGCCGAAGAAGCAGACCTAGGTTTAGGTGAAAGGACTCTACGAAGCCGTGAACTAAATGAAATGATACGAAGCATGTTTGTTGAGAAATTAACAGACGCAGCTACCGGCGAAGAAAAGACCATACCTTTTATAAGACATTTTATTATCAACAGCATTTTCGCCAGACCGGTCTATCGGGTAGTTATAGAGGGTATGACAGGAAGCGAAATTTCGCGTTATTCAGAGGACGCCACAGCAATTTCAGACAGAATAGTAAGCGAAGATGTAGATAAAAAAGTAATAGTAGTCGAAGGTCTAAGTAAGAGAGAGATAGGCGAGATCAGCACCGCTATTTCCGATAATGTTAAAAGCGAAACAATATTTGACCGTTCATTTGATGTTTTTGCGCCGACAAGGGGTGAGCTGGAAGATGCCTTCAAGAAACCTATACTGAACACCGAAGGCGTGGCTATGTATGAAGGCCTTACACTGGGAGAACTTGTCACCAACTCTTCAACCAGCCTGCAGGAGCTTTTGGCCGACGCCGCATTTAAGCAGTTCAGGATGGAATTCTTGGACTTTAAGATCGATCAATACGAGAAAGCAGTAGCAAAAGAGACCGACAGTAGAAAAAAGAAATCTTTAGAAAGAGTAGTAGATGACCTTATCCAGGCCAGAAACCGGGTAGAAGAAGAGATAGATGCCATTAACCTGGATGTTGATAAAAAACGAGATCAGCTTATCAGGTACATAGCCGCCGCATTCCCGGAGGAAAATATTGAATATAAAAAGCCGGACGGCACTCCTGATCAGGAAGCATACGATAGAGCCTACAAGAAGGCAAGCGACAAGGACAGAGAATTCTTTAATGTCGAGAAAGACCTCGATAATAACGTTATAAGACTTTCCTATAACAGACCTACAAGGGTGGCTGACCTCCAGAAAGAGTCACTATACCCGGAAGCAAGACCGTCATTCCTGGGTGTTGTCGCTAAAGGTCTTAGCGGAAGAACTGAAACCAGCAGAAAACGCGTGCTCTCGATAGTTTTAGTTGCTATTGCGTTCGGTGTTTTGTCCGGTTGTACCGGCGGACTACAGCCGCTCAGGAATATGGACAATCAACTTATTTCTTTAAGCCAGCCTGCCGAGAAAGCGCCGGTAGAAACAGCCGAAGGTATACAAGAACGTGTTTCTCAGATCGAGCTTGAAAGATTTGAATTCGATCACGGCGGGGTGATCCCGGGTGACATGACCACATTAGAAGCATTTACAGCCTTTCGCTCAGGCGACTGGGTTCCTCCGGTTGTTTCGGTTGCTCCGGATGAAATAGTACCCGTTGAGAGACCTTCTTATGTATTGTCTCCGGAACAGATAGAAGAAGTGATCAGACATAATGTTATGTGGGGAGATCTTTCAAGTACACCAGCTCTAGTTCCCGGAGAAGAGGTGTTTACTCCGGAATTTATGGGGACAGAAAGAGTCGCTCATTATGATATTAGAAGAACTCCTCAGGCCGAAGAAAGAGGTACGTCAGTAAGCCCGGATTATATTATGACAACGGGAGACGAGGCCACCGAAGGTGAAATCCTTATGCTTGCCGACAGAGAAGACATGTTAAAGCTTCTCACAGAAAGAGTTCTCGCAAGAGGGGATATGGCTGTTGAAGTTCCTTTAGCCAGTATGGGTGACGACAGGTTAAAGTCTATAGCAAGCCAAGCCGGATTAACCCGAGCAGAGAGAAATGACCTAGACGCATTATTGGCCGTTGCGGCAACAAGACCTCAGGCAGTGCCCTATCTAATGGGACTACTTGGTGGGAAAGGATTCGTAGAAGCGCCTAGATATGAAATTCTTGGTCCCGACCAGGTCTTCTGGGGAGAATTAAGAACTAATTTTATGGAACGCGGGGAAGACGCTAAATTTAGTATTACTGATTATCGAGAAGACTCCCTGACCAAAGGCAAAACAATATCCGCTTCTCCTTACATAGCGGACGAAGCCGAGGCCATATACAGATATCTCGACCATTTGTTTAATGCTGAACAGGTGGATATCGTGAGAGACAAGCTAAGCACTAACGAATATACAACCATTGTAAAAGAGCCCGCAATAGTTTGGATCAGGTCCTTGGGCGACTTAAAAGCCTCTACTATCTTTTTTGCTCAAAGAGTAGGGCTAGACGGTGAAGACTTTACGGGATTTTCAAACCTAATTGAAAACAATAATATTGATGGTGCTATAGATGTCCTTGCTAGAATATATAAAGAGGCTAGGGAAAAAGCAGAGCTCGCGTATTCTGATGATCTAAGAAGAATAGCAAAGCTTTCTTCCAGAGACTTAGCGCTATTAGAACAGGATTATAACTCTGCAGGACGATCTGCTGATGAAGCAGAGCGCTTGATAGACAAAATAGGCACAGGAGTCAGTGAATCAGAGGCTTTGGGTAACGCCCAGGTTATTCTTACAAATGCCGAATACCATTTTGCAAGCGCTTCTTATATGGCAAGGTATGAAAGAGATATTTATATAGCAGCACAGCACTTTAACGCTACACTTGTATCTATTGCCCAAGAAATGGGTATGAACGACGCACAGCTTGAAGAGCTTGATCTGAGGCTAAGAAGAAAGCAGTATGAGGGCGAAGGAAGCGTGCTTGAGCTTCTCACTGGAGAATACGAAAGCATTATGGCCGACGGCGTAACCGCCCAGAGCCAGAAAGACAGGATAACCAGAGCTTTCGGATATGCCGATGACGCAACTGCAGCATTAAGCAGTCTTGGAAGCAAATTAAGGGACTATTTTTATACGGGCCTGGGCCTGGTTAATTCATACAGCCTTCCAAATTATGCTGTAAGAAATTACGATTCAGCTTGGATTATGCAGAACGGTAGGCACGTGGAATGGAACGTATATAATCTTGTACACGGAGATAACGAGTTTGACTTGCACGTTGTGGGTAGACCCGAAAGAGCAAACTATCTTCCCATAGTATCGCAAATAATATCCGCCACACTAAATACCAGAGGTGACATAGCCAGAAGCGAACTTTGGGAGGACCTGGAGTTTGCCACACAGCGCGGCGATGTTGTCTATATGCAGAAAGAGATCCCCAGGGATTCAATAGGCGGCAGACGCATATGGGAGAGCATAAAAGGATCAAGCTTAATAAGTATTCCAGACGACCAAACCCCGTCAGGACAGCAAGAGCTAGCCTTTACACTTTTTGTTCCAACAAACAACGAAGGTGATGGATTCTATGTTGGCCACAATCCTGTAACCGGCATGATCACTTTTGGTATCAGGTACAAGGCAGGCCTACCGTCAGACACGATGTCAGTAATGAGTTATGGGCCTGACAGGATCATAGGGCAGCTTGGCGATGTCGGAACCGGAAGGTTTGAAGACGAAAGAGGAACTGATTGGGACCATATCGGCATAATAGCTAAGAATATTACGAGAGCCATTTTCAGCATTGGAACAGTAGGGCAAGGCGAAGGAGTATGGGACACTATAGAGTCGGGTGTTGAAAAGTGGGGAGTACAGCCCAGACTAGCTGAAATGCAGCGAAGACAAACCATTGCCGCGGACAGGACATTTTTTAGAGAAATGCCCGCACAAGTAACGGCAGGGACCGAAGAAGAAAAAGTGGTGGTCTGGGAAAACGGAACTCCCGATAACGTTAGAGCTCAAAGACTAAATGAAACAACTATAGGTTTATCGCGAACTGCCAGGGAGAACGCAGGACTCGTTACGATAGATTCAGAGGGGAAGGTTGTTGTTGAAGGAACTATACCGGTAGAATTACAAACGTCTGCATATTTCTGGACAGAAGCAAGGGCCATGAAAGAGCTTGAGATCGTTCAATTTTTTGAGAAGTATTCAGGAACACCTATAAGGGAATTATTTTTGGATGTGGAAGCCTTAAACCCTGAAGCAGCCCGCGCAAGAAGAGAGGCGCTAATTAATAGGCTTGGCCAATGGATAATAGGAAAATCAATACCTAAGAATACTCCGCTGGGGCAAGCGCAGTGGAACGATGTAAACGACCTTATTTACAGCCAGGATGCAACAATAGGGAAGATGGCCTATCGTATGTTTACCGGTCCCGACTGGACGCCTCTAGCGGTATACAAAAAGAGGATGATGGCTGACGGCAGAATGCAGGAAGTATATGAGCAGCATGCACGACCAATATATAGCGGAAGAGCACTGACCACAGTAAGATCCATCAGGCCGGTAGATGTTGGCCCAGATGCCGGAAGAGGCATCATTGTATTTCCGATAGGGTTAAAGGCTGACGGCAAAGGGTTTACCGGACAACTTGAAGTGCACCTCGATTTTAGAGGCGGCGAAGCCGTATTTGGCGGCGAGATGAGGTTGGTGGACTATGCAACCAATGCCGAACTTACAAGAGAACCCGCTACAAGAGAAGTGATAGATGAAGAAACAGGAGAAACAATAACTGAAGAAGTAAATTCCTATAAACTAACTATACCCGAAAATCTCAGAACTCAAAGAGTGAAGGGAGTTATAGAGACTACATATGCAACAACTCTTTACCTTTCCGGGGAGGTAGACCCTGAGAGTGTAGACGAAACCTTGGGCGGTGTTATAGATCCTGTAACGGGGTATGGAGAGCTCTCCAGATACGAAACTGTTCGCTTAACTCCAAAGGATCCAAACGACGAAAGCCACAGGCTTATCAATAGACTTTACAGGATTGACGACAAAGGAAATACGGATACAAAGGCAATATATATTACTGAAACTAATGAGGCCAATAGAGAAGATAGAAGAATAAGCATCGAGCCGGACAGAAGGAAGAACCAGAAAGTTTTGCAGATCGCAGATAATGGTGTAATAACCGGAAGAATCCACATTGTTTCGGTAGACGGAAGAGCCCGTACTTTTTATGGCGATGTAACGATCACTAAAGATGGAGTACAGCTCCCGGATGAAGCAGCTATGGATGCCGGAAGCATATATAAGTCTGTTGAAGTTGACGGAGAGAAAGTCTTTACCGTGGACACAAGGGCAGGGCACTCTTATACAATGCCTGCGGACGGGAGATATGCCGTTGAATGGACTGATGACGCCGATCGTAGACTTAACAAGATAACACTTTTTGATGAAAATAATGAAGAGATAGCAACTTTCTTGGCCGCAAAGGGAAGCGCTCTCGAAGTAAATGAAGAAACAGGAGCGATTACCGGTGTTGCCCAGATGAAAGAATTCCGTAGAATAGCAAATATATCAGGAACTCTTAACATGGTAAGTGGTACGGCCGATCTTGACAGAGGCTCTATAGTTCGAGAGTGGATGACATTTAATATAGTTGCCGGCGAACCTAGACTTATTGAAACAGAGGTAAGAGTATCAGGACCTGAAAGCGCAGATAATCCTAATGCTGCAAGGCTTTATACGTTTTTCCAGAGGGCTCAGGCTAATGGAAGACCTAGAATAGACATAGTAGTAGGAGATAATAAGATGGCTTCACAAGAGGGTTTTGGAAGTCTGGCAATATTCCCGGACCAAGCCCGAGCGGATGCCGTCCATGAGGCGGGAAATATTTATATAGACAACCTTGTTATAAGTAAAACTCATGATTATGCCAAGGATACGGAAATAGTATACTGGAGAAACGGGGAAGCAAGAATCGTATCCTTGCCTATAACTCCTCAGACTGTTAGACATGGAGCTATTAATTCAAGCTACACATATATTTATGACGACGCCGGAGAAAGCATCGCAGCGATAGCATTCTATGAACCTTCAGACCCGGAAACAGGCGAAGCTGGTAGACCAATAGCTATATATAATATAACCCAGCCGGCCGAAGGCGAAGACCAGGCTAGCCCTGAAAAAATGCTAGTAATCTCTACCGACCTTGAGGGGTTGAGCGAAGCAGACAAGGCGAGAATAGGCGGCGATGCATATATAATGGGGGATGAATATTTTGATAATGTTCTTATCAACGTTGAGATAGATGAAGATAACACTTTAGGCACTGGAATAGGCGACAAAGTAACTTTTGATGACAGTGGGGTTGACATCAATTTGAGTGCAAGCGCAACTATTGAACATTTCCAAAGATTCGGGTCAGTGAGAATAGAAACCGTTGTGAATCCGGACACAGGCGAAGAGACCGTGGTAGAGCATAGAGGAGAACTCAGCGCTAATATATATGACATAAATGATCCCGTGAAAGGAAGACTTGTACGCACAGTGGATGAAACAAGACCCGGCTTTGTTTATGACCAGTATTTTCGTCCGGGTGAAAGCAATTCTTTCCAGAAAATAGAATGGTATGGCAACAGCCCTACAGGGTACGTTGTAACACCTACTGAGGGCGACGGGATCTTATCAAAGACTATAAGGGTAAGAGACAGCCGCACAGGTAACTACAGATACGGAGTTAGACAATTTACCGGCGATATGGATCTTCTTCAAAAAGCAGGCTATACGGCTGAGGAAGCTCTAAACTTAACAAAGATCGTTAGAGATCCTGCCACAGGCGAAGCGGTAATTGATCCTGCCACAGGCGAAGATATGAGAGTGGGCAAGGTCTTTTTAACGGATGACAATGTTTCCGGCAGAACAAAAGAAATTCTAGACACTTCAGTAATATTAGGAGAAGAGATAGAGCTGGGCGGAACAAGGACACTGACAACTTCTTATGAAGCTTATTTGCCGGGGCAAGAGAGCATCCTAGAGGACCAGAGAACAAAAATAATATATAAGGTCAACGCTGATAGTACGGCGCTTTGGCAGGCAGAGAGAGGGAATCCGTCCTTATCAGGACAGATATTTGTTTCTATTCAGGAGCCGGGTAAGCCAGCCGTTACTATATGCAGAATAGATCCTAGCAGGCTTCCCGAAGGCGCAGAGCTTACGATAGACGGCGATACTAACATTAGAACCGAAGGAAATCTGTTTATAATGAAAAATGGCAGTATGATTTCCGGTCCTATCGAGATTGACGAAGCCGGTAATATTACAGGCGGATATTTTACCGCACAGTTCTTTACCGATGGCCTGGACGTACCCGCATACAAGTATACAGTGGAAGGCGAAGATGTATACCAGGTTAATGTTGAAACCGGAAGAACGGAAGCCAAATATACAAGAGGTGACATCGTAACAGAAGGAAGAAAGCTTACCGTAAATGACGGCGCCGTGCCCGCTGAAGAATACTACTACAACGAGGACGGATCTATCCAGTATTCAAAGGCCAGAGGTATAGAGGAATATAATGTATATGAATATAACGATGATGCGGATGTATCCACGAAACACGTAAGAACAATTAAGGAAGTTAAATTTAATGCCAGAAGACATGTTACAGAAGAAGGTGAAGCAATAAAGATTTTTTACAATTACATAGAAGACGACGTTCGCTACCAGATCATCGTTGACAAAGTCTCTAATAAAAACTATATAGCTAAATTTGATGCAAGAGCCGGCAGGTTTGGCGATGCTACCGGAACAGTTTCATTTGATGGCGATGTAGCGGTAGATCCCGGAACAGGCCTATTGACGGCTACCTTCTTTAATGATCTAGCTTACCCGGAATCTTTCTATTATTACACCGATGGCGCAGGCAATAGATATCAGCTGGTTGCCGAAAATAAACCAGAGGGCAAGATGTTCTGGGCGGCATATAATTCTGAAACAGGGAAATATCAAACCACTAACCGTTTGGAGTTTGAAGGAAACGTCAGAGATTTTGTAGCACCGGGCACAAACGTTCTTTCAAATGATTTCTTTAATAATATCGCGACGAATCCAGCCAATAGAGCAGAATCGTTCTATCTATACCAGAATGAAGCCGGCGACTGGTTCCAGCTTACACAGAGTCCTCAAGGATTATATTGGGCGGATTACGATTACGCAGCCGGAAAACCAGGTGACACTCTGTACGAACTTACCGGCGCGGTTGAAGTGGACCCGGCAACAGGCCTATTAACAAGCGACTTCTATAACAATGTAGCGAATAGTCCAGCCGCAAGAGCTAAGGCTTTCTATCTATATCAGAATGAAGCCGGAGAATGGTTCCAGCTTATGAAGGGCGCTGACGGGACCATGTACTGGTCAACTTATAATTATGACGAGTCCAGACCTGTACGCACACTTTTTGAACTTACCGGAGACGTCGAACTAGACCCGGCAACAGGCCGCCTATCAAACAATTTCTATGAAAACGTCGTAAATAATGACAGGGCCAGGACAAAGAGCTTCTACCTGTATAAGAATGCGGATGGAGACTGGTTCCAGCTTACAAAAGACGTTTATGGAACTATGTATTGGTCAGAGTATGATTATGCGACAGGTTCAACAGGAAGAGCGCTGTATGAACTTACAGGCGACGTCGAAGTAGACCCCGAAACAGCCCTATTAACAGATGACTTCTATACGGATGTTGCCAGTAACAACGCCGCAAGAGCCAAGATCTTTTACCTATATAAGGGCGCCGATGGCAAATGGTTCCACCTTGCCGTTGAGAATAAACCGGGCGGAAAGATGTTCTGGTCAAGCTATGACAATGCAACAGGGTCAACCATCCTGACTCTTTATGAACTTTCAGGTACGCCGGAACTAGACCCGGCAACAGGTCTATTAACAGACAATTTTGTTACCGATATCGTCAATAATGCTGCCGCAAGAGACAAGACATTCTATTTCTTCAAGGATGCTGATAACAATTGGTACCAGCTTGCTGCTGACAGAAATACTAAAGAAAATTACTGGAACCGTTGTGATAATAGAACCAGGGAAATGATATGGACCAAGGGACGCGTTAGCTTTGAGGGAGAAATTCAGCTAGACCCGGCAACAGGCCTATTAACAAGCGACTTTGCAGATTCTCTTAAGACAACAGTAGAGAACTACCATTACCGCGATCCAGCTACAGGAAACATGTTCCAGATCTCGAAAGACACGCAGGATCCGGCAGGAAGCATGCTGGTCGCTCCTTTTAATGAGAGAACAAAAGAAGCCGGCAGGGCTGAAAGAAGAATAAAACTTGAGAACATTCAAGTAGATGTCGAGACAGGTCTATTAACGCCTGAAGCTATTAACAGCATGAAATACGAGCAGACATTCCGTTATTACCAGGATGATGCCGGAAAGTGGTTCCAATATACTATAGAAAATGATGGAAGAATTTTTGAGTTCCCATACAACATTGATACAAATAGACCGGGAAGACTTATATCTCAGAAAGCAGGGGAACTTGTCCTTGACCCGGCAACAGGCCTGATCACTCAGGCAAGTATAACTGCGTTCAAAACAACTCAAGATTTTCAATATGTGACTGACGATGCAACAAGCGATATGTACCTTAGGGTTAAAACAAAGACAATGTACGAACCCGACGGAAGAACACCGAGACTTTACATAAATCTTATAGTCGACGCTTCAGATAATCCAATCCTTCTAGTTAATGAGAGCACTATTCAGGAAGGACCCGTTGAGAGTGTATCAGGAGACAATGGAAGATATAGCATGACTTGCGAGTATGAGGCGGACGGCAGTGGGGCGTTAGTTACCGTAAGTAAGATAGTGTCCGGATGGCTCCAAAGAGAAGTAAGAGACACTAAGACAGTTTATGTTCCTCTTAGTATAGTCCAGCAGGAAGCAACGGATATTTTACCCGCTTCCCGCCACTACGCTATTGATGGAACCAGGCCGTTTAATGTTTTTGAAGGAAGCCAAGCTCTTGACACCCTTGCGTCAGCCCAGCAGATAGGGACCCTTCACTTGGAAGGTGACTTTGTAGAAGGATATAACGAAATATTAAATCAGCATTATAAGGTGAGAGAAGTTCTGTGGACGATGTTCACGGAGAATGACTCTGAAGCCGTAAGAAACGATATTTGGGGAAGATTCCAAGACTCCGTTTTACATGACTTCTATGAAGTGTACCCGACGTTTATAGAAACTACTCAGCCTGCTTCAGCGCTTCTTGAAGTAGAAATATGGTCAAAAGCTCAGTCTATGGAAAATGAACATAGACTGGCCCTTGAGAGGGGAATAGACGATTCGGCGAATATGATGATGTACGCGAGACTTCTTCGTCATATGCTGGAAGCGTACAAAATAATCAATCTTAATGAAATGACCGAGAGGCAGCGTCCGGAGCAGAGATACAACCAATTCCGACACATAGCCAATGGTGTACTTGCAAAGATAGAAGGCGCTAGTTACCAGGAAGAGCTAACTCCGGTTTATACCGAAGTTCTAAAGGTTATTAGGGGAGCAGCCGAAGTAGATAGTCCTATTATTGAAACCACTCCAATGCATACAGGGGTTTTAAGACCGGCAGAAAGCACTTTCGATCTGGATTATGATCTGACAGAAACCATGGACATCAGGGATCAGGAATTTGTATTTCTTGTCCGCTCCGGAATATCAGGAGAACGCCCGATAAGAATTACCGCATACGATGAAGATGGCCGTTCGGCAACTCTCCAGGTTATGGTGACAGGATCTGAGCTTCTTGACAGTTTGTCAGAACCAAATAAGCCTACCTGGCATAGGGTTAGAGCCGTGTTCTCGTCAAGAGACTACCGTTATAAACTCACACCGCAAACAGGATTTAGATATGACAAGGTTAAAAGTGTGCAGATCCAAAGCCCGACAGAGCCTTATGGTGACGAGCTTGAAGACTTGTCAAACTTCGAGTTTAAAGGGACAAGACTTGAAAGAGTTCAAAGGCCGGAGGCCATAACATCTACCGGCGGACAGGTCTTTAACCTTGGGGACTATATGAACACCCCGATGGCACCCTTACGAATTGCCAGCGAACCGAGGGTTGGGGCAGCTCCGGGCTCAGAAGGAGTTTTATATTACAGGCTTTTTGATAGAGATCCCGCAACAGGAAGGATCATTACCAAAGATATTTCCAGCGGAAGATTTGCTTTCACTGATGGAAAATCAAAATGGCAGCTCCCGGAACAGTGGCGTATGCCGGGCGCGGAAGCTATCTTTTCATTTGTGGATATAAATGGCGGAGTTAGTGACGAAACATTTGTTTCCGATGCAAAAGGCGAAATTGACGTAACTATGGTGCCGTCATGGGCGCCTGACTTTGATCCAACCCGTGTTGTAGAGCTTGAAGTTAGATTCGGATTAAAAGCTGTTGCGCCGCCTGCTTCATTCTGGACATTTGCCGGCGGACTATGGGGAATTCCAACATGGATTCTTGTTCTTACGCTGCTTCCGGCGCTCGCGGCCTTACTTCTATACGCAGGGAAGTTTTGGAATTACCGAAGAGAAAGAGGAAGGATAAATTCGGTACTGAAAGATGTGAGGCTTGCGGGAATAGCTGAAGAGGGTATCGTTGGAGTGCAGCCGATAGCAGTACCTGCACCCGCGCTTACAGCTGGAAAAGCACCTTTGGCTGGAGAGATAAAGGACGTTGTTGAGAAAGTACAGAATAGGGTTATAAAAGGTATTGAAGGGTGGACTGCAGACTTGGGAATCGACTTTACAAAACCTGCGGGAGGTACAGATAAAAAACTATTCTTAGGGATGATAGAATATCAGGAAGACTGGATACACGGCATAACCGACAGAATTCCTCGCTTTAGTCGCACACTTATGGGTCAGGCAATGATATTTATGGGAGTTGCGGCGATATTCACCTTCTTTAATTTCTCGGCAGGACTCATTCTATTGCCATTTGCCTTTGTTATGTTCACCCAGCTATTTCCAAACCTCAATTTCCTTAACTGGAGAAGAGATATAGTCGTTGGTTCCCAGATCCTCGCCATATATGGTGTACTCTGGTGGCTGATAATGCCTTTCGGCCTGCCGTTCTATTGGGCAGGTGCGCTGGTTTTGGGAATTATGGCGCTTGCTTCAGTTGCCTACGTAATTGGAAGATATTTTTCAAGACTTATGAATCCGGGAGAATTTCTTAAAAACCAAACGGAGTATCTTGAAAGAGTCCGCATCAAACTTCAAATGATGCGGGGAGAAAAGGGAATAAGAAGCGAAGTAAATAGTCTTATAGCTAGTATGGGAAAGGTTAATTATAACGATCTTGTCCAAGCTAGAAAGTCGGGAAAAATCAAAGAAGCAGTTATAAAGACGGAAACGCTTCCTTATCACACTATAGCGGAATATAACGGTGCTCTTAAGTCAAAGCTGGGAGATAAAGATGTAGAAATCCTTGATAGGCTGGGGGGCCAGGCCGCAAGTACAGGCCTCGGGATGATAGGCTACGTCAACCTTCTTAGAAGCAGGGTCTTAGATGAAATATCTCCAAGCGACTATGATAATCCCGTAGAACTTGAGCTTGCCATAAAGATATATATGAATGAGTCTCAGGAGTATATGAGAGTCGCAAGCGAGCTATGGAGATATAGAAGAGCAGAAAGTCCAAAACCAAGAGAAACTCACATAGGCCAGGTCGATGTGCGCGACAGTCTGGCAGAGCCGGGCGAAGAATATCAGGAGGAAAAGATATACAGAACTCCTAGCTTTAGAGAAATAATAGGCGAGACGCTTGGAGAACTTAATTCAAGAATAGCAAGCGGGAGACCAGATAGAGCCCTTACAAGAAAGATTAAAAAAGCGAGAACTATAGTTGCATCTGTTTTTGTTCTAACTATAGCGGCAAGCGGAGCGATAACCGGTATTGTATTCGCGCTGACAGCAGGATGGATAATCGCAACAGCAGCAGGAATAATCGCTCTTGTGGGTCTTTCTGTGGCAACTCTGCATTGGAGCAAGGACTATCTTGCCAAGAATATACTTCTTTTTGAGCCGGCAGTCGACATGAGAAATATATTCAGACGAAAAGATAAGACACTCTTTGTTTACCAGCAAGACCAGAAGAAGGAGCTCCGGGTTCTTGATGTATGGAGGTTCCTGGTTGAGTCAAGAGACGCCGTACGAAAGATAGACGCGGAAAAGATGACCGAGAGGCTAAGCGCCACAGGAGCTCCCTATGCCAGGAGCGACGTAGAAGGCGCTATGACCGAGGGCATACAGACTGAGCTAAGAAAGGAAGTCACAGGACTATTATCTCAGCGCGATACGGGCATTATAAGAGCGTTCTTCAACTCCAAGCCTCTTCAAAACATGATAGGGTTCTCAGTAACACATAAGTGGGTTTTTGGGGTCCTTGGCGGAATGGTAGTTATAAGCGGACTTTTTGCGGGTTCATTTTGGACAATTCTAATAGGTTTGGGCGTAGTTTTATTGCCGCAGTTAAGGTCAAAACTAATAAACCCAACCATGGGCAGGGTCGTAGCCCTTATGGCGGTTATGGGATTTATTCTTAATTGGATAGGTGTAGGCGCGATGTATGGATTAAGTCAATTGCAAAGCGTTGTGACTACGGGTAATTTCCTCAGCTGGGGAGAGATATTTAAGGAGCCCTTTGGCTTAACAAATATTCTTGGCGGATTTTTCAATTGGATCGCGGGAATATTGCCGGGTGTAGAAACAATAACATGGGGAGACTTCCTCCAGACATTCAGCAATAACTGGATACCCGCCCTTAGCCAGATAGCAACTTACGCAATGCTGGCATTTCTGGTTCTTTTTACAGCGAGAATGGTAATATTCAGCATAGGAACTATGGCGAAAAAGTTTAAAGAGCAGGTTACGCTTGGCGCTAAGTTCTGGATATATAATTCGGTCAAGGTTGTTGTAAGCGCTCTTGCCCTTGTGGTTGTGCCTATAGTGTTTAAGACATCACTGTCAGCTTCCATAATAATAGCATTAGGCATAAGCGGACCGGCAGTTCTTGTGGCAGTAGTCATAGAGGTACTCTTTGCATACCAGCTTTTCTTCTCCCTGTATAAACTTATTGCGGGATATCTTGTAAAGACAAGATATAAATATGCGGCTATATCCGCCGATAAAGAGATCGTTGAACCACCTAAAGAAGCACCGGAAGACTTTGATATTACCATGTTTGAAGACGAGTCAGACAAGTCTACGGAAAGGTTTATAGATGTATACCTTAATAGATTAGCTACCCCTGAGAGTATTGAAGATATCCATATGGTAGTCGCGGTTAATAGGTCCATTGGAAACTGGAAAGAGAGACCGGAAAATCTCGGCAGGAAACTAACCAGAGAACTTGTTGAAGAGATTCTTGACTCTGATCCAACTGTAGGGCCAACAAGAAGGCTTAGATACCAAAAGATCTTCGGACGCGGCGACATACCTTCAGGAACAAAATACGATATTAATAACCGCGCAACGTATGATTCAGCAAAAAGAGCGATAGAGGCCAGATATAACAGAATGACTAATACCGAATTATTGGGAAGAATGTCAGGACGAGGCTTTGATGAACTTAAAGAGTATCTAATTTCTGAAGGAATACTGGATGAAAAGTACAAAGATATAGCAATTTGGAAGGCACATGAATACATTCAAAAAGCTGTTGCAGACCCCGCAAGCATAGACGACATAAAAGATAAAACGCTTCAGGGTTTTGTGAAAGATTTTCTTGCGAATGTAACGGCCGATGAAATGAGAAACTTCCTGAAGAGCCATCATAACGAGATGCGTCTTGTTATGATGATGGATTTTATGCCTAAGGTTGAGGCATGGGTTGTTGTTGTTATGGGTGATGAGACGCAGGTTTCGGATCTTACAAAGAACCTTACTGGCTTTAGATATCCTTTCAGGAAATTTAAAACCGTTATTGCCAGCGAAAAATGGGACAATAAGACTAATGAGATGATCCAAGAGATGAGTGAGAAAGGCGTTGTTCCGGGTTCTGAGTATTGTGAAATCGCTCCGGCCCCGACAAGAGAAGAAGGACAGCCGTATACGAAGCCGGGCGCTAATACATTTACTTTAAAGCCCGAGACTACGGACGGGGCAAACGGTCTTATCTTTGACGCTGAAAACCTTCCTGAAAACCTGATGCCGCTAAAGATAGTAACCGGTATGTATCATGGTATAGGCGAGACAAGACGCGTTGGTAAAGCACACTTTAAGAAGAGCCTAAGAAATGTTATTGGAACAGGTTCACCTGCAAGTGATTCTGCTGACGATATGGTTAAGTTCTTTAAAGCGAGCGTAGGCGAAGCTACCCATAAGTGGTATGACACCTTGATAGACCTCCCCTGGTGGATGTTTATAGGCCTGGCTTTTAGATACATAGTGCCGGTTGAAAAAAGGAACTCCTATCAGAGCCGCCTAAGAGCTGATGGCATAGGCTGGGACTCAAGCTTCCAGTTTAACTTTAAACGAGGAAAGCTTTTATCCAACGCCATGCAGAGATACGTTGATAGAAATGTAAGAACCCTCTTAGACCTGGTAAAGGCCGATGGCAGGAAATATAGTTCTCCGAGCCTTATTTTGAGGCATGTAAAAACTCATCCTGAAATGACCAGAGAAGAAAAAGAGAGATTTATTGAGCTCTACGTAGCCCTTGCGAACACTCCGGGGTATGGAGAACTTGCGACTAAATTCATAAAGAATGAGATAACCGAGAACATATTTATTGAGGAATTACTTGAACTTGAATTCGAAAGAAAGAACATGCCTAAGAATGGTCAGGGTAGACTTACTCAGGCAAGGAACGCGGTAAGTCATGTACCATGGGCAACAGGCGCACTGTTCTATGGCGAGTATGCAGGACACTACCAGCCTAACTGGGACGGTCTACATGCCGTAAACGATACGTTCAAACCTCTTGGGGGTACTACAGGATGGTTCTGTACCGAAACTATTGAAGAAGTTCCATGGGACGAGCTCGGCGACGAACTTGACGTTCAGGACCGTGCCTATATCGCAGAGGAGTATTACCGAAAGAACAAGCTTCAGGCGGTTGGAGCCTGGGACGAACTTCAAGTTGCTGAGGACTACGAACTTGGATTAGTTCTATGGTGGTATGACTTTAACGTTGCAAGCTTTAATGTTGTAACCAGTGAAGATCCGGGCTCAGCGACCTCTATTACTTTCCAGGTTCGACAGATGCAGACTTCACGCTGGGTAAAGGGATATATCATAGGACTCCTACAGGTCGCATCACGCCCGATGGAGCTGTACAAGAGAAAAGGCCTTATAGGGATGATAACATTCTATACGTCTACTCTTTCAAGCGCTATATTCCCGCTTTTATTTAGACTCGCTCTATATTTTGGTATCTCAATGTGGTTTACTTATCTTTCCGCCGGGGCGCTTACTTACTGGCTTACCCAGACCTCCTTTGGAAAATACATACAGTGGATAAAGAAGATAACAACAGGAACAGAAGGGGACTTTGGAATACTCGAAAAGATCGATAAGGTGCAGAACTTTATCGGAGAGATGATATCTCAGGCAATAGGTGTTTTCCCCGAAGGAACACAGTGGCTGGCAGGTTTCTTGATAGTTGTCCTTCCTCTATATATAGTCGTACACTTTACGGTAAGCGCTATATTTAAGGGAACGAATGATAAGTTTGCTCACGAAACTGCGCTCCTTATGTTTGACGAGTTTGCGGAAAAGATTGAAGCAGATCTTACAACAGACGCCGCGGTAGATAAATTCATGAAAGAAGGCGTAGTATTGCCGGAACAGAGGGATAATTATGCACGTCTTATGGCAGATGCCCAGACCGTGGACCAAAAAGCTGAGATCCGGAACGCTGTACGTAGAGCCCAAAGAGCTGCATATGAAGAACTCGCCGCATCAAAAGAGCAGATAGCCAAGGGCGGGCTTGAAAATACATATGTTCTTCCTGACGGACGAAAGACCACTCTTAGCCTGGTTGACGCAAGAAAGTGGATCATTTACGTAGGTCTTTTCATAGGATCCTTAACGGCTGTATTTATGTTCTTTGCAGGCCCTGTTTTAATAGCAAGCGTAACGGCAGTGTCAGTAGGAGCTTTTACCGTGGCAGCCCTATCAGGCCTTATAGTCGCCGGATCCATAATGATATACATGTGGATACACGTATGGTGGTATGTAAACAGAGGCCCGGCCGAGGAAAGACCTGTAAGGGCTATGAGGGCAAGACTCGGAATGATCAATTTCTTTATACCGTTCTATCATATGATATACCTTGGCGGCAACAAGATAGCATGGGGTGAAATGGGACCAAGACTTGGTTATTGGTGGCTTACGCCTCGCGTGGCAGGAGTCGAATCAGAAGTTCTGGCTAAGTATTTAAGAGAACTTCCGTACAAACCCGCTCGAGTAATTGCTAAAGATAAAGGCCTTACCGCCTGGATGAGATCTTTGGATAACGCGCTTGAGACCACAAAGGCTAAGGTATGGGCATGGGGCAATTGGGCCGTAATGGGATTTATATTGTATTTTGCTTCAGGCAGGCTTGGAGTCGACCTTCCAAACTATTTAAGAGTTAAGGCCATTAAAGTGATGTCTGAGCGCCAGTCAATTCCTAATACCCTGCAGGAGCTTATGAACGCACATGTCGCATGGATTTTACTGGCATTCGGAGTAGTATTATTTACGATCTTTGCGGTAAAGAAAATTTATCAGTTCTATAGATGGACAAAACCGGAACAGCCTATTGGATGGAGGGACGATATAGAAGGACCACAGGAACAAGTAGGCCCACAAGCTCCACTCGTGCCAATGACACCGCTTACGCCGGCTATGAGGCCGGTAGTTGACACACAGGCACCGACTGTTCAGGCAACGCCGACGGCACGCGCATTTGAAGGCGAACGAGCAGAACATTACGGGCCAGCTGTTGCCGCCCAGGCACCTGCAGCAGTACCTAGCGTATCTGCTCCTGAAGCTACTCCCGAAGGCGCGGAAGAGCCGTATTATTATAAAGACGAAAACGATAGATGGTACCAGCTTATAAGAGATGAATACGGAAGAATAACCAAGTATGACTGGGATAATATAGCACGGGTTAGAACCAAAGAAGCGCATTCTGGTATTTATGCAAGCGTGGCTGAGCCCGCGCTTGATATAAGGCAACGAGGCAGAATTGTAACCAAGGAGTTTTATAACGCCTTAATGGTAAATGTAATAGAGGCGCCATTAGAGGAGCAGGCGGTTGAGGCTCCAGCAGCAGTAGAAGCGCCAGAAGCCCCACAAGAGGTTGC
>JAQBAV010000017.1:0-7764 GCA_032126595.1 Candidatus Omnitrophota bacterium
GGCAATTGATCACCGAATCGGCGGAAGAATTGGCAGGGCGTGGCAAACCCGTCTTCCATATGCCTAAGCTGGGCATTATGATCGAGACACCTTCTGCAGCAATCCTGGCAAATTCACTGGCACCAGAGGTAGATTTTTTCAGTATTGGTACTAACGACCTTATTCAGTATGCGCTTGCCGTAGACAGGGTTAATGAAAAAATAGCATACCTCTATCAGCCTACACACCCGGCAGTATTAAAACTTATTAAACAAGTCATTGATGCAGGACACAAGGAAAAAATCCCTGTTGCTCTTTGCGGCGAAATGGCGGGAGATATCAACCTAACGATGATCCTATTGGGACTGGGACTGGACGAATTTAGTACTTCACCAATAGCCGTTCCTGAAATAAAAAAGATAATAAGATCTGTGAATTTTTCCGAGGCCCAGGAGATAGCTAAAAAGGCTCTAACCTTGGTTACCGCGAAAGAAATACTGGATTTTGCTAAAGAAAAATTAAGAGAGTTTGTGCCTGATATAGCCGAAGATTTTGAATAATACTTGATTTTAAGGAAGGAAGGTAAATGAAGGGATTAATATTAGCTGGAGGTTATGGAACTAGATTGTATCCACTTACTTTGGACCGACCGAAACCGCTTGTAAAAGTAGGCGGTAAAACTATTCTGGAGAGGCTTCTTAGGAAACTGGAAGAGACCAGGCTTTGCGATGAAGTATATATTGTGACTAATGATAAATTTTTCCAGATGCTGGATAGGTGGGGAAGAGAACATAAATTTTCTTTTAAAACGACGGTTGTAAATGATATGACAACAACCAACGAAACGCGCCTGGGCGCAATAGGGGACATAAACCTTGTTTTCGAAAAAGAAAATCCGCAGGATGATGTTATCATTATGGCAGGGGACAATCTTTTCGAATTTAATTTGTTGGATTTTATAAAATTTACACAAAAAAAGGCAAAAACCAGTATTGCACTCTTTGACGTAAAAGATCTTGAACTTGCAACAAAATACGGGATAGTATCTCTGGATGAGAGCCAAAGAATAGACGAGTTTCAGGAAAAGCCCGAGAAGCCGAAAAGCACACTCGCCTCAACCGGTATTTACTATCTTCCTAAGGATAAGGTTTCGATGGTTTCTGAATATATGAAAACAGACTTGATTAAAGACCAGCCCGGAAATTTCGTTAAATGGGTGGCAGAGAATGACGGAGTTTGCGGATATGTGTTTAACGAAGGATGGTATGATATAGGAGACAAAAAATCTTTAGAAAAAGCGGACCTGGAGTACCGCAGGAGAGAACTTTAAAAAAAGGAAAGGAAAAACATATGAAAATCGAAAGACACTTATTTACTTCTGAAAGCGTTACAGAGGGGCACCCCGATAAAGTATGCGACCAGATATCGGATGCTATTTTGGATGAGATCTTTAAAGAGGATCCCGCAGGCAGAGTTGCTTGCGAGACTGTAGTAACAACAGGCCTTGCGTTAGTAGCAGGGGAAATCACTACATCCTGCTATGTAGATATTCCTAAAATTGTAAGAGAAACCATTAAAGATATAGGGTATACACACGCCGCTTATGGATTTGATTATCTTACCTGCGGAGTTATTACTTCTATTCAGGGACAGTCTCCTGATATTGCACTTGGAGTTAATACAGGCGGAGCCGGAGACCAGGGTATGATGTTTGGATATGCTACGGATGAAACGAAAGAGTTAATGCCGATGCCTATTATGCTGTCTCATGCCTTGTCCAGACGTCTGGCTAGGATAAGAAAAGAAAATGTAGTGGATTATCTACGGCCTGACGGAAAAAGCCAGGTTACGATTGAGTACGATAACGGTAAGCCGACAAGGGTGGAGGCGATTGTTATTAGCGCTCATCATGATCATAAGGCAAAAATGGAAGACATTAAAAACGATATGAAAAAACTTGTTATTGATAAGATCATTCCAAAAGATCTAATGGATAAAAATACTAAGATCTTTATTAATCCTACGGGAAGATTCGAAATAGGAGGCCCTCAGGGCGATACAGGAGTTACCGGAAGAAAGATCATTGTGGATACTTACGGCGGAGTAGGTTCTCATGGAGGAGGAGCTTTTAGCGGTAAGGACCCCTCCAAGGTTGACAGATCTGCTTCTTATATGGCTCGTTACGTAGCTAAGAATATTGTAGCCTCCGGCTTAGCACATAAATGTGAAGTCCAAATTGCTTATGCTATAGGGATTCCAGAGCCAGTAAGCGTGATGGTAAATACATTTGGTACCGGAAAGATCGATGAAGAAAGGTTAGTAACCCTTGTAAGAGAAAATTTTGACTTAAGACCTGCCGGTATCATCGAAAAGCTTAAACTAAGACGCCCCATATACAAGAAAACCGCAGCGTATGGTCACTTTGGAAGAGAGGAAGAAGGTTTTACCTGGGAAGAGACTGATATGGCTGATGTATTAAAGAAAAACGCAAAGTAAGTGAGTATAAAAAACAAGGAGATGTTGCAGTGGATAGAAAGGACTATAAAGTTAAAGATATAGGTCTTGCCGATTTTGGCAGGAAAGAAATAGAGATTGCAGAGCACGAGATGCCGGGTCTTATGTCCATTAGGAAAAAGTATGCTAGTGAAAAACCCCTTAAAGGCGTAAGGGTAATGGGCTCTCTTCATATGACCATTCAGACAGCGGTTCTTATTGAAACACTCGCTGCTTTAGGCGCCAGTGTCAGGTGGGCAAGCTGTAATATTTTTTCTACTCAGGACCATGCCGCTGCCGCTATTGCAGAATCAGGTGTTCCTGTTTTTGCATGGAAGGGTGAAACTCTTGAGGAATACTGGTGGTGTACACTTAAGGCGCTAACTTTTCCGGGAGGCAAAGGACCTCAGCTTATTGTTGATGATGGAGGAGACGCAACACTTATGTTGCACTTGGGTGCTAGGGCAGAAAGCGATGCATCAGCTCTTGATAGAGAACCATCCGGGGAAGACGAAGCAGAGCTTATCAAGGTTCTGAAAAAGACATTAAAAGAATCTCCTGATAAATGGACTCAGATGGTCAAAGAGTGGAAAGGTGTCTCTGAGGAGACGACTACGGGCGTGCACAGACTGTACAACATGATGGAAGAAGGCAAACTTCTTGTGCCCGCAATCAACGTAAATGATTCTGTAACAAAATCAAAATTTGATAATCTATATGGATGCAGAGAATCTCTTGCCGACGGGCTTAAAAGGGCCATGGATGTCATGATAGCGGGAAAGGTTGCTGTTGTATGCGGTTATGGTGATGTAGGCAAGGGATCAGCCCAGTCACTCAAGGCTTTAGGCGCAAGAGTAATAGTTACGGAGATAGATCCTATCTGCGCCCTTCAGGCTTCGATGGCGGGCCATGAAGTAAAGACGGTGGAAGACACTTTAGGGGTAGGAGATATTTATGTAACTACAACCGGCAATAGAGATGTTATAAAGATTGATCACATGAAAAAAATGAAAGATCAGGCCATTGTGTGCAATATTGGCCACTTTGATAACGAGATAGATGTTGCCTCTTTGGAAAATTATCCGGGTATTAAAAAAATAAACATAAAACCTCAGGTTGATAAATATGTTTTTCCTGACGGAAAAGAGATATATCTTTTGGCCGAAGGAAGGCTTGTTAATTTGGGATGCGCAACAGGACACCCCTCATTTGTAATGTCTAATTCATTTACCAATCAGGTGCTGGCGCAGTTAGATCTCTGGAAGAATAAAGATAATTATGAGCCCAAGGTTTATAGACTGCCTAAATATCTTGATGAAGAAGTAGCCAGGCTCCATTTAGAAAAGATCGGAGTCAAACTTACAAAAATGACTAAAGCTCAAGCCGATTATTTAGGCATACCCGTAGAGGGTCCCTATAAGGCGGAGCATTACAGATACTAATAAAACGTAAAACTTATAACACCCCGAAACTGAACGAAGTTTATAGTTCGGGGTGTTATCGCAATTTACTATGAGAATAATTAATAGATATATCCTCAAAGAACTTGGGGGACCTTTTTTCGCTTCCTTATTTGTTTCCACACTAATTCTCGCGGCAGGTAACATTATACAAACTGTGGACCTGGTTATGAATAAGGGCGTGAGCGCAATCCATGTTATCAAGATATTTCTCTTCTTTCTTCCCTACGTACTAATATTTACTATACCTATATCTGTTCTGTCCGCTGTACTTTTAGGTTTTGGAAGGCTCTCCAGCGACAATGAGGTTACGGCTTTAAGAACAAGCGGTCTTAGCCTAGCCCGAGTTACGTTTCCCATTATTGTGTGCGGTCTCATGATCAGCCTTTTGAATGTACCGCTTAACGATAGAATTCTTCCTCAAGCTGAATTTGCAGCAAGAAGACTATTAAAGACTATGGGCCTCAGAAACCCCGCAGCCTTGCTTGAGCCGGGTGTATTTGTAAAAGGTTTCAAAGACTATATTATATTTATCCACGATATTAAAGGGAATAGACTGGAAAATATCAGAATATATCAGCCGCAAGATAATGGTCCAACTCGTACAATAATTGCAAAAAGGGGCGAGATCATCCCCCTGCCGCAAGAGAGAAGCATTAAGCTAAAACTAGAGCAGGGGACTGCCGATGAAGTAGTTCCTGAAAAACCCGATGAATTTTATAAATTGTCCTTCCATGAGTATTTTATGACGCTTAATCTTGATAAAACCGTTGATATTAACAGCATTGACAAAAAACCGAGGGAAAAGAGCATAAAAGAACTTTTGGCGGATATTAAAAAATATAAAAAAGAAAATATTGAAGTTTTACCGCTCAGGATAGAACTTCACAAAAAAATAGCCTTGGCATTTTCGAATCTTATTTTTGTTTTGATAGGAATACCGCTGGCTATTACCACGCACCGGCGCGAGAAATTTATCGGATTTGGAATGGCGATGGGTCTTTTTCTATTATATTGGGGGATGATGCTTTTCGGTATAGCTTTTGCTATACGTAATGTAGTGCCGGCTTGGATGGGGGTATGGTCTGCAAATATACTTCTTTTTGTCATGTCCATTTATATGTTTTACAGATTGAGTAAAAAATAATGAGAATATTAGAAAAATATGTTACTAGAAGTTATGTAAGCGCCTTTCTTTTTTCAGTTGTTTTGCTTATGGTGCTGGGAGTTATAGGGGATATTCTGGGTTTTATAGACGATATATTTAAAAAGGGAATATCTTTGGGCAGTATTTTATCTTTCTATCTCTATTTTGCTCCGTTTGCATTTGTTAACATGGTGCCTTTTGCCAGTCTTTTAAGCAGTGTTTATGTATTTAATAATTTAAGCAAAAACCATGAAATTACAGCTGTTATTACAAGCGGCATCAGCCTCTGGAAGCTTTTAAGGCCAATTATTTTTATAACTCTTGGAATTTGTCTCCTTACATTCATAGTCAATGATAAATTGGTGCCTTCATCTATGCTCAAAGCTAATCGAATTCGGCAGGAAAAGCTGGAATCGGGAGGCACTGGCAGCAGAATAAGAAATCTTGCTATATACGGCAAAGGCGACCAGATAATATTTGCAAAGGAATATAGGACCGGAACCAAAACACTAGAGAACGTTATAATACATCGCCAGGACAACGATAAAAATGTTATTGAAAAAGAAAGCGTAAGACTTGTGACTTGGGATGACAATAAGTGGACGGGAACCGATGTTATTGTATTCCAGGTTGATTCCAAAGGCGATTTTAAGGGGGAGCCGGAAATTTTCAAGGATAAAGATATAGACATAAGAGAGACCCCGAAGGACCTATTAAACACACAATGGGATACAAAGTACATGAGCTATAAACAGCTAAAACGTTACTTAAATATCTTTCGAGTCGGATCAGCCTTAACTATTAGACGTCTTAAGGTAGACCTTAATTATAAGTTAGCTTTTCCTTTTATGTCTGTCGCGATAATCCTGCTAGGGGTGCCTTTTAGCATAGTATCGGGCAGGGGGAGCGCTCTCTTAGGAATGGCAAAAGGCATTACAGTGCCGATGCTCTATCTGCCTTTAATGGCGATAAGTTTAGCCCTGGGAAAAGGGGGGACTCTTTCGCCATTACTCTCGGCCTGGGTTGCCAATATTGTTTTTGTCGCCGCAGGAATTTATTTTATTAATAAAAAAAGCTAGCTTTATAGGGTTCTTGCTAGAGTGAGGCCATATACTTTTTTTGCTCCAGATTTACAAAGCTCTAAACCGCAAGTTTCCAATGTAGCCCCCGTTGTTATAACGTCATCTACGAGAAGAATAGTCTTTGAAGCAACCTTTTCAGGAAAAACAGTCAAGAATGAGCCTTTGAGGTTATTTATCCTTGCCTTACGCTTAAGATGGGTTTGAGGATGCGTCTTTGTAGTTTTAAGAAGGACTGATGAACAAAAGGGGATATCTAATATTCCCGAAACAGTTTTTGCGATAAGCTCTGCCTGATTATAACCGCGATCGCGTAGTTTTGAAGAATGAATGGGGACTGGAATTATTAGGTCAACACCATTTTTTGATGTAAAATCTGAAGTTATGGTGCCAGAAAAGATCTTTTCGAATATATTGATCATGTTCTGGCCATTATAGTATTTAAATTGTTTTATACACTTTCTTATCAGGGGAGTGTAGTCCATGCAAGACCAGGCTTTTTTAATATTTTTGGAACAATGAACGAATGTAGACAGTTCGCCTAATAACTCAGCCTCACAAGCATGGCATATGGGGAAAGAACCCCAGGGTAAGCTAGAACCGCACCCCGGACACTTAACAGATAAGAGCAAATTAATACTGGAATTTATTATTTTATACAACTTCATGGCTTATAATAAGATAGACACAAAAATTCAGTAAAATCTTTCAAAAAAAGTCTAATTTTCTTGCTTTTACGGTTTTATAGGCTAAAATAGTTAAAAATATACGAAGGTACATAAGGGTGTAGTGAAATGACCAGAGACGATATGCTTAATTTTTCAATGTTCATACTCAGGATAATCCTGGGTATAATATTTATGGCGCACGGAGCCCAGAAGCTATTCGGCATGTTCGGAGGTATAGGTATTGATGGGACAGCTAAGATGGTTGAGGGGTTGGGACTTCCCTATCCAGAGGTTTTGGCTATAATTTGGGCATGTGTTGAGTTTGTAGGCGGGATCTTTCTAATTCTAGGCATAACTTCAAGGTGGACAGCTATCGCCATAGTTATGCTTATGTTTATAAGTACATTCAAGATCAATATTACATATGGTTTTTTTATTCAAAATGGCGGCATAGAATATAACCTCCTGGTTATAGGCTCCTGTGTTCCGCTGATCCTTATCGGCGGAGGAAGTTGGTCTGTCTGGGATGTGTAGTTTTGAGTTCGGGTTTTGTTGTTAGCGTATAGTATTTCGTTTTTTTAACGGTATAAGATATACGAATAAGTACTTGAACAAGCTTTTCTATTCTGCTAAAATTGGTTAAACATAAAGAGAAAGTGAGGTGCTTTAAAGATGAAAGCTGTAGTAGATCAAGACGCATGTATAGGTTGTGGTTTATGTGCACAGGTATCCCCTGATGTATATGAGATGCAAGGTGACAAAGCCGTAGTTCTAGGCGGCGAGATCGCTGAAGATAAAGCTGAAAGCGCTAAGAATGGCGCTGAACAGTGTCCGGTGAATGCTATAATAGTATCGTAATTAAGTACTAAGAAAAGGTAAATAGTTTATATCCGACCCCTCGAAAAGTTCTGCAGATGGTGCAGGCTTGTGAGGGGTCG
>JAQBAV010000018.1:0-3171 GCA_032126595.1 Candidatus Omnitrophota bacterium
CAGATATTAAATCAGTAGATAGAGAAGAGGGCCTAAAAGAGATACACGCTCTATTAAAGAATTCTATGGTTGGCAAACAAATGTACATCTGTTTTTACTGTTTGGGTCCCACCGGGTCAGTATTTTCAATACCCGCAGTTCAGATAACGGATTCATGTTATGTGGCTCACTCAGAAGACCTCCTTTACCGTTCGGGATATAAGGAATTTGTAAAATTAGGAGACTCTGAAAGATTTTTCAGATTTGTTCATACAGCGGGAGTCCTTGCCGGCGGCGTAAGTAAAGACGTAGACAAGCGGCGCGTTTATATAGACCTTGAAGGGGAAATGGTGTTTAGCACTAACACTCAGTACGCCGGTAATACCGTAGGCCTAAAAAAGCTTTCTATGCGCCTTGCTATAAAGAGAGCCTCGGAAGAAGGGTGGCTAACAGAGCACATGTTTTTAATGGGTGTATACGGGAAAGATAAAAAACACCTCACGTATTTCACGGGATCCTTCCCGAGCGCTTGCGGTAAAACCGCGACAGCAATGCTTGAAGGGGAAAAAATAGTCGGTGACGATATAGCTTATCTAAGAGCTGTGGACGGGAAAATAAAAGCTGTGAATGTCGAGAGAGGGATATTCGGCATTATCCAGGATGTTAACGCGGATGGAGATCCAAAAATATATGAAGCGCTGACCACTCCCGGGGAAGTTATATTTTCAAACGTTCTTTTAGATGATGACAATAATCCTCGCTGGCTGGCAGATGGTAATGAGCCGCCTAAGAAGGGCGTGAATTTTTCCGGAGAATGGAAGCAAGGAAAAAAAGGGCCAGACGACAAGGAAGTGCCCTATGCGCATAAGAACGCCAGATACACAGTTAAGTTAGAAGACCTTGAAAACTGCGACAAAAATCTCGATAATCCTGAAGGCCTGGAAGTGGGGGGCGTTATTTATGGAGGCCGAGATTCAGACACATCAGTGCCGGTAGAACAGTCATTTGACTGGGCCCATGGCATTCTTGCTCAGGCAGCTACGCTTGAATCTGAAACAACGGCAGCTACTCTTGGAGCCGAGGGTGTGAGAACGTTCAACCTTATGGCTAACCTGGACTTTTTATCAATACCAATCGGTAGATACATCCAGAACAATCTTGACATAGTAAAAAGCGTTAAGAAGGCTCCGGAAATTTTTCATGTAAATTACTTTTTAAGAGGAAAAGACGGAAAGTTCTTGAACGGTATAAAAGATAAGCATGTCTGGCTGAAATGGATGGAGAGGCGCGTTAACGGCGAAGTGGAAGCTCTTAAAACGCCTACCGGATACATTCCAAAGTATGAGGACCTTAAAGAGCTTTTTAAAGAAGTCCTTGGTAAGGAGTATATTAGAGACCAGTATGAGGAACAGTTTATGCTGCGCATACCTGAGAGGGTAGCCAAAAAAGAAAGAATCAGAAAGATATATCACACGAAGGTATTTGATACTCCTCATGTTCTAATGGAAACCTTAGACAGGCAAAAAGAAAGATTAAAAAAGTGTCAGGAAAAATACGGCGAGTATGTATCTCCGAGTGTTTTCGAGAAAGAAGAGTGGGAGGGCTAATATGATTAAAGGCAAGGCAATATTATCAATGGAGCTAGAAGGAGTTAAACTTTTTAAAAAAGGAAAGGTCCGAGAGGTATATGACCTCAAAGATAAACTTCTTTTTGTTGCTTCAGATAGAATATCCGCCTTTGACGTAATAATGAAAAACGGTATTCCCGGCAAGGGATGCGTCCTTAACATGATATCAGCCTTCTGGTTTGATTATACTAAAGATATAATTTCAAACCATATGATAACTATTGATGTGGATGAGATTATTGCCGAATGTCCAAGCCTGAAAAGCTCCCGCAACGAACTCCTTGGCAGGAGCATGCTGGTTAAAAAAGCGGAAGCCTTACCGGTTGAGTGTATTGTAAGAGGGTACATATCAGGCTCCGGATGGAAGGATTACCAGGCGACTGGCAAGGTAAGCGGAATAGAGCTCCCCAAAGATATGAAGTTATCAGACAAACTGCCCGAGCCTATATTTACTCCTTCGACCAAAGCCGACACGGGGCATGATGAAAATATCACTCAGGACGAGATGAAAAGCCTCGTGGGTGAAGAAGTTTTTAAATACCTTAAGGAAAAATCTCTTGCCGTTTATGAAAAAGCAAGAGACTATGCCGACTCTAAAGGGATAATTATAGCTGACACAAAGTTTGAATTCGGAAAGATAAACGGCAAAATAGTTCTCATGGATGAAATCCTTACGCCCGACTCTTCCAGGTTCTGGCCCAAAGATGACTACGAGCCGGGCCGGCAGCAGAAAAGTTTCGATAAGCAGTTTGTTAGAGACTATCTGGAAACTCTTGACTGGGATAAAACTCCCCCAGGACCGGAGCTACCTGAAAATATTGTGCAGAACACACTGGATATATACCTCAAGGCATATAAAACCTTAACAGGCAAAGACCTGGCATAGTTTTTGAAACCGTTTTGGCAGATCACTTGGATATTATGTGAAAAACGGTTTCACCTAGTGCAGGCCGGGTCAAAAAAATTAGACCCGGCCTGAAACTTTTGTAGAATAAAATGAAGACAAAGATACTAAAAATAGACCCGTTAAATATTGATCCTGACCTTATCAAAGAGGCCGCTAGCGTAATAAAAAAAGGCGGATTAGTAGCTTTCCCCACAGAGACTGTATACGGATTAGGAGCAAATGCATTAGACCCCAAGGCGATCGCCGGAATATTTGAAGCAAAGGAAAGACCTCTTGATGATCCGTTAATAGTTCATGTTGCCGAAGTAAAAGAGGTGTATGAGCTTGCTGAGAATGTTCCTCTCGAGGCAGAGAAGCTTATTAAAAGTTTCTGGCCGGGACCACTCACCATCATTCTAAAAAAGAACGAAAAAATTCCAGATATTGTAACCACAGGTCTTGAAACAGTCGCCATTAGAATGCCATCAAACCCTATAGCTAAAGAATTGATAAGAGCCGCAGGCGTACCAATAGCTGCGCCAAGCGCGAACTTGTTTGGCCGCCCGTCACCAACTAAAGCAGAGCATGTTATAAATGACCTGGACGCGAGGGTGGATATAATAATTGACGGGGGAAAAACAGATATAGGCATTGAGTCGACCGTAATAGAGATAGCTG
>JAQBAV010000019.1:0-2976 GCA_032126595.1 Candidatus Omnitrophota bacterium
CCTTTTTCGGATAAAATCTGGCTCGCCTTTAATGCGATGTTAACCATGCTTCCCACTGCAAGTATCGCTATTTTTCCCCCTTTTTTCAAGAGTTCTGCTTTTCCTATCTCCATGGGCGCGCAAGAAGACGCTCCCACAAGCTGCTTTGCCTTTGCACGAGGATACCTTATGACAACGGGCTTATTCCACTTGATAGCCTCTTCAAGCATCCTCTCTAACTCTAGCCCGTCTTTAGGTGCCATAACTATAAACCCGGGAAGATTTCTCGTAAAAGAAATATCAAAAACTCCGTGATGCGTGGGTCCGTCTTTGCCTACAAGTCCCGCCCTGTCCAAACAAAAAACTACCGGAAGATTTTGAAGAGCAATATCGTGGATAAGCTGGTCGTAAGAGCGCTGCATAAAAGTAGAATATATAGCCACAACCGGTTTTAGCCCTTCTTTAGCTAGTCCCCCGGCAAATGTAACGGCATGTTCTTCATTAATTCCAACGTCAAAAAATCTTTCCGGGAACGTTTTAGCAAATTTACCCAGGCCCGTCCCGTCAGGCATGGCAGCAGTAATGGCAACTATTTTTTTATCTTTCCCGCCTAGCTCCACTATTTTTTCTTCAAAGTGATCTGTAAAAGATTTACTTCCCTTGTTCTCCTCCTGCAAACACCCTGACTCAGAATCAAAAGAGCTTACTCCGTGAAAGTTTGTTGGGTCATCTTCAGCAAACTTATATCCTTTCCCTTTTTTTGTAATAACATGAATAAACACTGGCTCACTTAAGGATAAAGTATTGCGTAATACTGAAATTAGCTGCTCTATGTTATGTCCATCTATCGGGCCAAAGTATCTAAAACCAAGTTCTTCGAAAAGAATCCCCGGGACCAATAGGCTCTTTACGCTTTCTTGAAACTTTTTAACAGTTTTATATGCTGCAGGTCCCAGCTTAGGGATGCCTTTAACAACTTTTTCTGCCTCTTCTCTCACCTTGTTATATATCGGATTAGTTAAGACCTTGGTTAAGTATTTGCTTAAAGCCCCCACTGGTTTAGATATAGAATGCTCATTGTCGTTAAGTATAACCATGAGTTTTCTTTTCATGTGTCCGGCATTGTTCATTCCTTCAAACGCAAGTCCGGTTGAAAGAGCGGCGTCTCCAATTACCGCTACAACTTTATAGTCCTCGCCTTTGATGTCTCTTGCAGCAGCAAGCCCCAGGGCGCTTGATATAGAGGTTGAACTATGTCCGCACGTGAAAGGGTCATGTTCGCTTTCTCCGGCCTTAGGAAAGCCGCTTAGGCCTCCCATTTCTCGTAAGGTATCAAAGTGTTCGTTTCTGCCTGTCAAAATTTTATGCGCATAGCTTTGGTGTCCTACGTCCCAAACTATTTTATCTTTCGGGCTTTCGAGTACATAGTGGAGCGCGATGGCAAGCTCCACGGCTCCCAGGCTCGCGGCAAGATGCCCTCCTTTTCTTGAGGTCACATCTATGATTCTCTCTCTAATTTCACCGGCAAGCTTATTTAGTTCATCTATGTTTAGATTGTTAAGATCTTGCGGGCCTTTTATATTGTTTAATAGACTGTCCATATTTCCCTGAATATATTACTCTTTTTCTTCAAATGTTTTTAATGTAAACTTTCCGTTTTCGTCTTTCATTAAAAGATCTATTTTCTTTCTAGCCTTTTCAAGTTTTTCCTGGCAAATTCTCACCATTGTTATGCCTTCTTCATATTTTTTTAGTGACGCGTCTAGGGCTAGCTCCCCTTCTTCCAGCTCAGAAACTATTACCTCTAGCTTTTCTAATGCTTTCTCAAAGGATATTTCTTTCATTTTATCCCCCATAATTATTCCTTCACGCTTTCAACCTTGCTTAAAATAAGGCCTTTAGCGATCCTGGTTTTAAGCAGGTCTCCTTTTTTTACTTTCTTACTGTCTTTAACAATACTCTTTTCTTTGAAAGTAATGCTATATCCTCTTTCCAGAACTGCCAGTGGGCTAAGCATGTCTAACTTTCCCGCCCAAGAACCAAGCTCTTTTGATTTTATCTGAAAAAGGTGTTCCATCTTTGTTACAATAGTTTTAGTCAAATCATCTACCTGCTGCCCAAGCTGAATTATAATATTAAGCGGAGTTCGTAAAACATAGCTGTTCTTTAGCGCTCCCAGATCTTTCTCCAGCAGATTAATTTTATCTTTTATCCCTGCTTTTAAATTACTCTCTAGATCTTTTATTCGCGCTGCGATATCTTTCTTAGACGGAACGACCAGTTCTGCCGCCGCTGAAGGCGTAGGCGCTCTATGGTCTGCAACAAAATCTGAAATAGTGTAGTCTATTTCGTGTCCGACAGCGCTTATTATTGGTATTTCTGAGGCATATATCGCTCGGGCGACTATCTCTTCGTTGAAGGCCCATAAGTCTTCCAGGCTGCCCCCGCCCCTGCCAACAATTATTACGTCTATCGGGTGCTCGTTTGTTTCTACTGTTTTCAGATGACTATTATATTCATTAAGGGCTTTTATTGCCTCACTTATTTCTGTCTTAGCTTTGTCCCCCTGAACCTGAACAGGGTAAATGGTTATTTCAATATTAGAGTATCTTCTTTTAGCAACCTTTAAAATGTCTCTTATTGCCGCTCCCGTTGGTGACGTTACTACTCCGACACGTACAGGCATCGCTGGCAGTGGTTTTTTATTTTCTTCCTCAAACAGTCCTTCTTTTTTAAGTCTTTCCTTAAGCTGCTCAAACGCTAGCTGTAGGGCCCCTTTTCCTTTTGGCTCTACCTTATTTACATATAACTGGTATTGTCCCCTTTTATCATAAACACTTATTCGCCCAAAACTAAGAACCTTCATTCCATCTTCAATGTCGAAGCTTAGCGCCATGCCTGCGCTTTTAAATAAAACACAATTTACTACACTTCCTTCATCCTTAAGATTAAAATATGCATGTCCGGCGCTAGAAACAGTAAAGTTTGAAACTTCCC